>DASXAI010000812.1:0-12399 GCA_036406775.1 Acidimicrobiales bacterium | reverse complement strand
GCCGTCCGCCGCCGGGCCGCGGGAGCACCGATTGTGGAGCGGAGCGACGAGCAGCCGGCCGAAGCGGAGCGGAGGCCGGCTACTCCAGGGACAACAGCGTGACGGCTCGGAGCCGACGCTCGAGGTGATGCTCCATGGCCTCGGTGGCCAGCACCTCGACCTCGTGGGTCGCGGGCGAGGCCGGCTCGGCCAGCACGCCCACCAGGTCGCCACCCAACAGCCGGCGCAGGAGCGACACGGCCTCGTCGCCGATGGCCCGGCCCCGCCGGCACGTCCGGCACAGCACGCCGCCCTCCCCCACGTCGAAGGCCACCAGCGGCCCCGGCGAGCCGCACGACACGCAGGCGTCCAGCTCGGGCCGCATGCCCTCGGCCGCCAGCACCTTCCAGTAGAACGCCGGCACCAGCAGCGGCGCCGGGTGCGCCGCCAGCGCCCGCAACGCTCCTACCAGCATCTGGTACAGGCGGGGGTTGGCCTCCCGCTCCTGCGCCATCTGGTCAACGACCTCGAGCAGGGCCATGGCCCGGGTGAGGCGGTCGAGGTCCTCGCGCACCGCCCGGAAGTGGTCGAGCGAGTCGGCCTGGCTCACGATGTCGAGCTGGCGCCCCTCGTACAGGAGCATGGCGACGTGCGAGAGCGGCTCGAGGCGGGCGCCAAAGCGACTCTTCGGCTTGCGGACGCCCTTGGCCACGGCCCGCACCTTGCCGTGCTGGGCCGTCATCAGCACCACGATGCGATCGGCCTCCCCCAGCCGGTACGTCCGCAGCACGACCCCGCTGTCGCGGTAGATCGTCATCCGTCGATGCCGCCGTAGCGGCGGTCACGGCGCTGGAACTCGCGAATCGCCTCGGCCAGATGGTGGCGCCGGAAGTCGGGCCACAGCACGTCGGTGAACACGAGCTCGCTGTAGGCCAGCTCCCACAGGAGGAAGTTGGAGATGCGGTACTCCCCCGACGTGCGCACCACCAGATCGGGGTCGGGCATCTCCGGGTCGTACAGGTGCTTGCGAATGGACCGCTCGTCGATGTCGTCGGCCTTGGCGCCGTCGGCCACGAGGGCGCGCACGGCGTCGACGATCTCGGCCCGGCCGCCGTAGTTGAAGGCGAACGTGAGCGTCATCCGTCGGTTCCGGCGGGTCAGCTCGATGGTCTCGTCCTGCTCGTGGAGGAGGCGACGCGGTACCCGCCAGTCACGACGGCCCACGAAGCGCACCCGCACGCCCAGGTCGTCGAGTTCGGCGCGGCGTTGGTGGAGGATGCCGCGGTTGAAGTTCATGAGGAACCGGACCTCGTCGACGGGCCGGCGCCAGTTTTCGGTGGAGAAGGCGTACACCGTGAGCCACTTGATGCCGAGGTCGAGCGCCCCGTGCACCACGTCGAACAACGCCTCCTCGCCGGCGGCGTGACCCTCGGTGCGTTTGAGGCCCCGCTTCTGGGCCCAGCGGCCGTTGCCGTCCATCACGATGGCCACGTGAGCAGGGATCCGGTTCGGATCGAGCCCTTCGAGGGTGGCCATCGATGCGACGTTAGCCGTGGACTCGCGCACCCTGACGGTACGGTCGGCGGGGTGCACGACGAGGTGAAAGAGGCGGCGAGCGACGACGTGGTGGCCGGTCTGGCCCAGGTCGTGGCGGCGCTGCCGGGCGGCGGCGAAGCGCGCACCGGCCAGGTCGACATGGCCGTCGCCGTGGCCGACGCCGTCGCCTCGGGCCGTCATCTCGTGGTGCGCGCCGGCACCGGCATCGGCAAGAGCCTCGCCTATCTCGTGCCCGTCGTGCTGGCCGGGCGACCGGCAGTGGTGGCCACCGCCACCAAGGCGTTGCAGGATCAGTTGGCCGGCAAAGACCTCCCGTTCCTCGCGCGGCACCTGGGCCGGTCGTTCGAGGTGGCGGTGCTGAAGGGCCGCGCCAACTACGTATGCCGCCAGCGCATCCAGGAGGTCACCGCGGCCGACGGCGGGCAACTGGGGCTCGACGTCGACCTGCTGCCGTCGGCGCGTGACGAGGTGCGCCGGCTCACGGCGTGGGCGGCCACCAGCGAGACGGGCGACCAGGCCGAGCTCGAGTGGGCGCCCTCGACGGCGGCGTGGCGCGCCGTCAGCGTCACGGCCGAGGAATGCCCGGGCGCGGCCCGCTGCCCGTTCGGCGACACGTGCTTCGCCGAGGACGCCCGCCGCCGCGCCGCCGAAGCCGACATCGTCGTCGTGAACACCCACCTCTACGGCATGCACGTCGCCAGCGCCGGCGCCCTCCTTCCCGAGCACGACGTCGTCGTGTTCGACGAGGCGCACCAACTGGAGGACATCGTCTCCGACACCGCAGGGTTCGCCGTCGGCGCGGGGCGCTTCGCGGCGCTGGCCCGCACCGTCGGTCGCGTCGTCGCCGACGAGACGCTCACGGCGCGGCTGGCGGCGGCCGGCGACGACCTCGCCGCCACCCTCGCCGACCACCAGGGCCGCCGCCTGGCCTCGCCCCTTCCCGACGATGTGGTGGCCGCCGTCACCACCGCCCGGCTGCGGGTCGGCGACGCCCTGAGCGCCCTCAAGGCCATCGAGACCGACGTCGTCGACGCCAACCAGCGCAAGATCCGGGCCCAGAAGGCGGCCGGCTCGCTCGCCGTCGACCTCGACCTGGCCCTCGCGCTCCCGTCGACCTCGGTGGCATGGGTCGGCGGCCCCGTGGGCGATCCGAGGTTGGAGGTGGCGCCCATCGACGTCGGTCCCCTGCTGCGCGACGCGGTGTGGGACGAGCGCACCGCCGTGCTCACGAGCGCCACCATCCCGATGAACCTGCCGGGCCGGGTCGGCCTGCCCGTCGAGCGCTTCGAGTCCCTCGACGTCGGCAGCCCGTTCGACTACGAGGCCCACGCCCTTCTCTACTGCGCCATGCACCTGCCCGATCCGCGCCGCCCGGGCTTCGAGCCGGCGATGCACGACGAACTGGCGGCTCTCATCGAGGCCGCCGGCGGCCGCACGCTCGCCCTGTTCACGAGCTGGCGGGCCATGACGGCTGCCGTCGACGCCCTGAAGCCGCGGCTGCCCTACCGGCTCCTCACGCAGTCCGACCTCCCGAAGCCGGCGCTGCTGCGCGCCTTCGCCACCGACGAGTCGTCGTGCCTGTTCGCCACCGTGGGGCTCTTCCAGGGAGTCGACGTCCCGGGGGCCACGCTGAGCCTCGTCACCATCGACCGGCTGCCGTTCCCCCGCCCCGACGACCCGCTGCTCGACGCCCGCCGGGAGCGGGCCGGCGCCGCCGCCTTCCGCGAAGTCGACCTCCCCCGGGCCGCCACGTTGCTGGCCCAAGCAGCCGGGCGCCTCATCCGCACCGCCACCGACCGAGGGGTGGTGGCCGTGTTCGACCCGCGCCTGGGCAAGGCCGGCTACCGGTGGGACATCGTCCACGCCCTGCCACCCATGCGCCGCACGCGCCACCGGGCCGAGGCCGAGGAGTTCCTGAAGTCGCTCCCTCACGGTTTCACGCTGGAATAACGACGCCAGACGTCGATGAACAAGCGTGAAACGGGGGGGAATTACGGCATCTGGAGCTTGTACCCGATGCCCCGCACCGTGACCACCAGCTTGGGGTCGTCGGGCTGGTCCTCGATCTTCACCCGCAGGCGGCGGATGTGGGCGTCGACGAGGCGGCTGTCACCCAGGTAGTCGTAGCCCCAGACCCGCTCGAGCAGCTGGTCCCGGCTCAGCACCATGCCGGCGTGATCGGCGAACTCGCACAAGAGGAGGAACTCGGTCTTGGTGAGGGGCACCTCCTCCCCGTGCTTGAGGACGGTGCCCTGTTCCCGGCGCAGCTCGAGGTCGCCGAAGACGCTCGCCTTGTTGCTGGCGCTGCTGCTCGACTCGTGGAGCTGGACCCGCCGGAGCAGGGCCCGGATGCGAGCGGCCAGCTCCTTGGGCACCACCGGCTTGGTGACGTAGTCGTCGGCCCCCGCCTCCAGCCCGGCCACCAGGTCGTAGGTGTCGGTCTGGGCGGTGACGATCATGATCGGGACGATGCTCTTGGCCCGGATCGTGCGGCAGACGTCGAAGCCCTGGATGTCCGGCAACCGGAGGTCGACGATGACGAGCTCGGGCTCGTCGCGCTCGAAGGCGGCGAGCCCACTGCGGCCGTCACCGGCCTCTTCCACGATGTAGCCCTCGTCTTCGAGGGCCAAGCGGAGCGCCAGGCGGATCTGGTCGTCGTCTTCGATGAACAACAGCCGGTGCATGAGTGGTGACACACGGTACGCGGCCCGGGTGGGATGACGGCAAAGTTACGGAAAGCGCGCAGTTCGGGCGCTACCCCGTAACACGAGATCGCATACGATGCGCCCTGTTCACGCTGCACTGGTGGGGCGCCTCCTCCCCCTGGCGCCCCACCTGCCGCATCTGGGCGCCGATGACTCGGAGGTGCGGACCCGCTTGCTGGGGATCCAGACGTTCGGCGCGAACGCTGCGCCGGTGCTGGCACCAGGCCGGGTCGGCAAGGTCGGCAAAATGGCGGGCGTGCGGGACCCGGCGCGCGCCGCATCCTCCAACCGTTCGACGTCGTCCGGATCGTCCGGGGCTACCGCCCGGCGTCCTCGGCGGCTGTCGCTGGGTCTGCGAGCGCGCGTCACCGTCGCCTTCGCCATCGCCGGCTTGGTCGTGGCCGTCGGCCTGTCACTCATCACCTATTCCTTGGCGCGCAGTTTCCTCCTCCAACAGCGAGACTCGGCCGCCCGCAGCCAGGCCTTCAACAACGCCGTCCTGGTGAAGGACCGCCTGCGCGATCCCCGGGCCGACGTGAGCCGGCTCGTCAACGACGTCCGCACCGAGGGCGGCGGCTTCGCCCTCATCTACTACAACGGCCGTTGGTTTCCGCAGACGGCCAGCCTGGGCCCTGACGCCCTGCCCAAGGACCTGCGCGACGCCGTGCTCCTCGGCGAGAGCGGGCGCCAGCGCTACGACCGCAGCGGCGACCCGTACCTGGCCGTGGGGATCTACGTCGCCGCCAACGACGCCGCCTACTTCGAGGTCTTCCCCAACGCCAACCTGCAGCGGACGCTCAGCGTGATCGGGACATCGCTCGCCGTCGGTGCGACCGTCACGACCCTCGCCGCCGCCGCCCTCGGATGGTGGGCCAGCCGGCGCCTCCTCAACCCGCTCTCGCGCGTGGCCGACGCCGCCGGCGACCTCGCCGAGGGCGGCCTCGACACGCGGTTGCCCGACGAGAACGATCCCGACCTCCAGCGCCTCGCCACGGCCTTCAATGACATGGCCGACGCCGTGCAGAGCCGCATCGAGCGTGAGGCGCGCTTCGCCTCTGACGTCAGCCACGAGCTGCGCTCCCCGCTCACGGCGCTCACCGCCGCCGTCGAGGTGCTCGACGCCCGGCGCGACGACCTGCCGTCCCGCTCGCAACAGGCTCTCGACGTCGTGACGAGCCAGGTACGCCGCTTCGACCAGATGGTGCTCGACCTGCTCGAGATCTCCCGCCTCGACGCCGGCGTCACCGAGTACAACCCGGAACCGGTCATCCTGGGCGACCTCGTCCGGCGGATCGCGGCCCGGTACAACTGCCAGCACGTGCCCGTGTGGGTCGACCACCGGTGGGCCGAGCGGCCGGTGCCCGTCGACAAGCGCCGGCTCGAGCGCATCCTCGCCAACCTGCTGGGCAACGCCGAGCAGCACGCCGGCGGGGCGACGCGCATCGCGATCGACGACGGCGGCCACGGCTACGTGCACCTCGTCGTGGAGGACGCCGGCCCGGGCGTGCCCGTCTCGGAGCGGACGCGCATCTTCGAGCGCTTCGCCCGCGGGACGGCGGCACGGCACCGCGTGGGCACCGGCCTCGGGCTGGCGCTCGTCGTCGAGCACGCCGCCGTGCACGGCGGCCGG
This sequence comes from Acidimicrobiales bacterium, assembly GCA_036406775.1. Classification (GTDB taxonomy): domain Bacteria; phylum Actinomycetota; class Acidimicrobiia; order Acidimicrobiales; family Ilumatobacteraceae; genus DASXAI01. The sequence goes on along the minus strand of DASXAI010000812.1, from coordinate 6,528 downwards.
GCTTGGGTGGAGGACCGCCCCGGGGGTGGCGCCCGCTTCGTGGTGGCCTTCCCGGCGGCGATGGTCGAATGAGGCGCCGGCTCGGTTCGGGCGCGCTGGTGGCCGCCGTGGCCTTGAGCCTGGCGGTCGCGGGCTGTGGCGTGCCGAGTGACAAGCAGTACTCGGCCATCCAACGCAACGACATCCCGTTCGGCATCGCCGACACCACCACCACGAGCACCACCACCACGCTGCCGCCCGTCACCACCGTGCCGCCGGTGACGACCACCACGGCGCCCACCGACAACGTCACGCTGTACTTCATCTCCAACAACAAGTTGCTACCGGTGCCGCGCCCGCTGACCAAGCCGGTGGGACCGGACCAGGTGGCGGTGGCGCTGCAGAAGGGCCCCGACGAGAAGGATCTGCCCGCCGGGCTGCGCTCGGCCGTCCCGGCCGGAGCCATCAGCGCCGTCAACGTGGCCGGTGGCGTGGCCAAGGTCGACCTGGCGCCGCTGTTCATCACACCCACCGTGGGTCCGGAGCAGCCGCCGATCACGCCGGCCGACCAGTCGCTGGCCTTCGGCCAGATCGTGTTGACGCTCACGAGCCGGCCCGGCGTCGGTCAGGTGCTGTTCACCGTGCAGGGCCAGCCGGTGCTGCCGATCCTGGGTGACGGGTCGCAGGCGGCCTCCGCCGGCCCCGTGTCCGCCGACAGCTACGCCGGCCTGCGCAGCCCCTGAGCCGTCGTTTCCTGACAACACCGCGCGCACTCGGCGGTGTGCAGCCAGCCGCTGACGAACGACACACCATCGGGGTCGAGCGCCAGGCGGACGTGGCCGTCACGGCCCACGGTGAGGCGGTGGAACGGCATCCACGCCAGCGGTGACACGAACCAGGCCGTGGTGCCCCGCTCGGCCCGGCAGTACTGCTGGCGGCGCACGTCGAGCAACCAGGACCCGGCGCACGTCTCGACGCGCAGCACGCCGTCCCGCCACGCCAGCGCGCTGTTCATGACACGCCGGTCGTCACGGGGCTCCCGACGGGGACGCCGCGCGCCGACAGCATCCGGCGCGCGTCGGGCGTCACGCCCGTGAGGCGGTCGAGCCGGATCTCCAGGTGCGTGCCGTGGCGGTCGTGCCGGAGGCTGTCGAGCACGTCGAGCATCGTGCGCGCGCCCTGCAGATCGATCGTCCCCACCGGTTCGAGCGTGATGGCCTCACCGGTGCCACTGATCTCGAGGACGAAGTCTTCGCCGGAGTCGAGCATCGAGCCGCATGGTGTCCGGGCGGTACGCGGATTGGTCGACCCTTGTGTGACGATTTGATGCGCCGCCTGAGCGTTCGCACAGCTCCCCTGCGCCGATGTGACGGTTTTGCACCATATGTGTGCATTTCCGTCACACGGAGGCGTCCGGTCAGTACAAACGCTGCACCCGGTCGGGCCGGTGTTGCCAGTCCTTGTCGACGGTGACGAACAGCTCGAGGTGCGTGCCCGCCGGCAGCTGGGCCCGTGCCGCCGTGCCCACACGCTTGAGGACGGCGCCGCCCTTGCCGATCACCATGCCCTTCTGGCTCTCGCGCTCGACGATGATCTCGACGCGAATGCGCGGCCACTCCCACTCGGTGACCCGTGTGGCGATGGAGTACGGCAGCTCCTCGCGCGTCTCGGCCAGCAGCTGCTCGCGCACGAGCTCGGCGACACGCGTCTCGTCGGGCAGATCGGCGACGGTGTCCTCGGGGTAGTACGGCGGCCCTTCGGGCATGCGCCCGACGAGATTGTCCACGAGGGCGTCGACTCCGTCGCCGGTACGCGCCGACACCGGGAACCACGCCTCGGCTGGCAGCGCCGACGACGCCTGAAGCTGGGCCGCAACCGCGGGGCGCGACGCCCGGTCGATCTTGTTGACCACGACGACGTACCCGGCGGGCAGCCGGCTGGCGACCCATTCGTCGCCGCGTCCGAACGGCTGCGTCGCGTCGAGCACGAGGCACGCCACGTCGACGCCGTCGAGGGCGTCGCGGGCCGAGTCGTTGAGACGCTCGCCCAGGGCCGTCACCGGCTTGTGCAGGCCCGGGGTGTCCACGAAGACGAGCTGGGCGTCGGGCCGGTGCAGGATGCCGCGAACCGGAACGCGGGTCGTCTGCGGCTTGTCGGAGACGATGCTCACCTTCTCGCCGCAGATGGTGTTGAGAAGGGTCGACTTGCCGACGTTGGGCCGGCCGGCCAAGGTGACGAAGCCCGAGTGGAACGTCACGAGGATGGGTAGCTCACGACGACGCCATGTCGACGTCGTCAGGGGCCTCCCACCCCGGCACGGGTGATACGCGCACCCGAGCGATCCGATGACCCTCCATGCGCTCCGCGGTGAACCGGTGGCCGTGGTACTCGACGCTCTCACCTTCGTGCGGCACGTGGCCGAGCGAGCTGAGGACGAAGCCGCCGACGGTGTCCCAGTCCGAGTCGGGCAGCTCCTCGTCGAGGAGTTCGTTGAGCTCGTCGATGGGCAGCCCGCCGTCGACCCGCAGTTCGCCGTCGTCGAGCCGCTCGACCTCGTTGTCCTCCATGTCGTACTCGTCGACGATCTCGCCGATGAGCTCCTCGATGCAGTCTTCGAGGGTGACCAGTCCGGCGATGCCGCCGTACTCGTCGACGAGGATCGCGATGTGGAACTTGCCGGCCTGCATCTCGCGCATGAGCCGGGCCACGGGCTTCGTCTCCGGCACGAACACCGCCGGCCGCACGATCGACGCCACCGGCTGCTGACCCTTGTCGCCGCGCTGCACTCCTTCGCGTTCGACGCGCATCAGGTCCTTCGTGTAGGCGATGCCGATCACGTCGTCGATCGTCTCGCCCACGACGGGGAACCGCGAGAAGCCGTGCTCGAACGCCATGTCGAGGGCCTGATTCACCGTGTCGTGGGCGCTGAGCGTCACCATGTCGGGCCGCGGCACCATGACCTCGCGCGCCAGGGTGTCGCCGAACTCGATGATCGACTCGATCAGCTCCCGTTCCTCGTGCTCGATAACCTCGTCCTGGGCCGCGGCTTCGACAATGCCGAGCAGTTCGCGCTCGGAGACGAACGGCCCCTGCTTCAGGCCCTTGCCCGGCATGAGCACGTTGGCGAGCCCGATCAATGCGGTGGAGATGAGCCGCAGCGGCGAGAACGACACGAGCGCCAGCGTGGGCCCGGCTGTCGCCAGCGCGGCCCGATCCGAGTGCAGCACCGCCCACGTCTTGGGCAGCGCCTCGGCCAGCACGAAGAACACGACGACGTTGAGAACGAACCCGATGACGACGCCGATGGCGCCGAACAGGCGGTCGGCCAGGATGGTGGTGAGGAAGGCCTGCGCCGTCTGCAGGATCGTCACCATCACGAGGAGCGGGTTGATGAACCGCTCGGGCCGCGACACGAGCTGGAGCAAGGCGCGGGTGGAACGGGACGGCTGCTCCTCGACCAGCGCCTGGGCCCGCACCTTGGAGACGCGGTTGAGCGCCGTCTCGGCGACGGCCAGATAGGCCAGCCCCAGGAGCAGGACCCCGATGGCGATGATGACGCCGACGTCGGCGGCGGTGAAGTCGACGGCGAGCACGCCGGCCCCCGTCGTCACGGCTGGTCCTGGCGGAAGCCGGTCGGGGCCGGCCCGTTCCAGTGGTGGGCCTCGAGGAGGGCCAGCTCCCGCTCTCTCATGGCCGCCGTCTCGTCGGGCTGGTCGTGGTCGTAGCCGAGGACGTGCAGGATCCCGTGCACCACCAGAAGGGCGAGCTCGTCGTCGAGCGAGCCGGCGTGGTCGGCCGCCTGGACCTGCGCGACCGACGGGCACACCACCACGTCGCCCAGCAGCAGCGGCTGATCACTCGGGTCCGGCGGCGGGCGGTCGGGGCCACTGCGACCCGACGTCGGTGACGACATCACGTCGACGTCGACGGCGTCGATCGGGAAGGCGAGGACGTCGGTGGGTCGTGACTCGCCGAGGAACTGCTCGTTGAGGGCGGCGATGTCGTCAGGCTCGACGAACAGGATGCTCAGCTCCACGTTGCCGCGGACGCCTTCGTCGCCGAGCACGGCCTCGGCCAGGGTCCGCCAGCGCGGGAGGTCGACTGCGACGCTGCGCTGCTCGTCGGCGACGAAGACCTCGGGCTCGCCCTCACCGCCGACCTTCTGGCGGCCGCCGAGGTGGGGACGGGTCGGCTCAGCCACGGCCGCGCCGCCGTGTCTGTTGCTCCCCACTGTCGGCTCGCTCGTAGGCGGCCACGATGTCGGCCACGATGCGGTGGCGAACCACGTCGGCGCCGCTCAGGTGCACGAAGGCGAGGCCGTCGATGCCGGCGAGGATGCGCTCCAACCCCACGAGCCCGCTGCGGCCGTCGGGGACGTCGACCTGGGTCATGTCGCCGGTGATGACGGCCTTGGAGCCGAACCCGATGCGCGTCAGGAACATCTTGATCTGCTCCGGTGACGCGTTCTGGGCCTCGTCCAGGATGATGAAGCTCGAGTTGAGCGTGCGGCCCCGCATGAAGGCGAGCGGGGCGACCTCCACCGTCTGGCGTTCGAGCAGGCGCTGCGCCCCTTCGACGTCGACCATGTCGTAGAGGGCGTCGTACAGCGGTCGCAGATACGGGTCGACCTTGGCCATGAGATCGCCGGGCAGGAAGCCGAGGCGCTCCCCCGCCTCGACCGCCGGGCGCGTGAGGATGATGCGCTGGACCTGCTTGGCCTGCAGCGCCTGGACGGCCATGGCGACGGCGAGCCAACTCTTGCCCGTGCCGGCCGGGCCCAGCCCGAAGGTGATCACGTTGTCGCGGATGGCATCGACGTAGCGCTTCTGGCCGCTGGTCTTCGGCCGCACGAACCGGCCCTTGGCGCCGCGCAGGATGTCGACCGTCAGCACGGCGCTGGGCCGCTCGGCCGCTCGGACCATGTCGATCGAGCGCGACAGATCCGAGCTGTCGAGGGCATGGCCGTTCTGCAGCAACAGCACCAGCTCCTCGAAGAGCTGGCCCACCTTGTCGGCCTCGGCGCCGGCGATGCTGATCTCGTTGCCGCGGACGTGGATGTCGGTGCCGGGGAACGACTGCTCGATCTGGCGCAGATGGGCGTCGCGGCTGCCGAGCAGGCTCGCCATCAGGTGATTGCCCGGCACGATGACGTCGACGTGGGTGTCGCTCACGACGGCGGCGGCTGCGCCTGGGCCCGGCTCGGCATGTCGCCGACCACGCTAGCCGGGCCGTTCGGCCCGGCGGCGCGGGTCACTGCGCCGGCGCGACCTCCCGACGGGTACCGGCCCACTCCACGACGAGCAGGCCGATCAGGACGACGGCGGCGCCGATCTCGAACACGAGGCTGAGGACGGCCTCGGGCGACGGGTTGAACCCCGTCTCGGTGAAGTCGAAGATGCCGTTGCTCGTGCGCGACAGGGCGAAGGCGAGCAGCGTGGCGTTCACCAGCACGAGACCCGCCAGCAACGACAGTGGGTTGCGCCAGACGACGAGCAGGATGGCCACGACGAGCGACGCGATGGCGTTCAGGAGGAAGGAACGGCCAAGGTTGGCGTTCGGGAAGTCGCGGTAGCCGTCGAAGTACAGCTTGAGATGGATAGCTCCGCCGCCGAGGATCAACGCCGCCGCCACCCACCGCCCGACCGTCGCCAACCCCAGTCGCATCGTCACACTCCCGTGCCGGATTTGATCGCCTTGTCGGTGACCTGGAACGCCGCCGGAACGGGCTTGACCGTGGTGTCACCGAGCGAGTTGAGGACCTGCGCGAGCACGGCAGCGTGGCGAGCCTCCACGCCCCCGACGGCCATGATCGCCTTGTTCAGCTTGGCGTCGGCGAAGGTGCCCACGTACGCCTGGTAGCTCTGGGCCGCCGCCGTCTCCAGCTCGAAGGCGAGGGCGACGACGCCCCGCTCGTCGGCCAGCGCATCGACCATCGGTTTGATGGCCGCCAGGACGACCGGGTTGGGCTGCACGAAGGGCTCGCCGCCGGCGGCCTTGGTCGCCGCCTGGAACTGCGCCGAGTGCTCCCGGTGCTGCGCCTGGAAGAGCTGGGCGGCGTCGGCGATGGCCTGGGTCTTCACCAAGCCAGAGGTTATTGCGGTCTGATAGGCCGCGATGGCGAGCTCCTCGATCGACGATGCCGTGCGCAAGATGGTGACGTCGCCCATCGCGGGGGTGGCAGCCGCAGGGGCCGTGGTAGCGGCGGCGGCCGCGGCGCCAGCCGTCGTCGCCGTCGACGACGAACTGTTGCCGCTGTTGTCACCTCCACAGGCCGCCATCACGGCGCCGCCCAGCAGAACGACGCCGCCCACCTTGAACAGGCTGCGACGGTCCATGCCGATGACAGCGCGGGCCCGGTCGTCCTCGCTGGCCTTGCTCTCGCCCGAGAAGAGTCGCGAGAGGGCGTCCCGGAACCGCGGCATGGCCTGGCGGTGCTCGGCGTCGATCTCGGCCGCTTCACGGCGGAGTTCGTCGTGGTTGATGTCAGATACACGTGTCATGGTCGGCCTCCGCCTCACGAGATGGGGAACTTGTCGGGCGTGACAGCCC
>DASXAI010000811.1:0-3027 GCA_036406775.1 Acidimicrobiales bacterium | reverse complement strand
ACCTGTGCGTGATCGACCCGGCCGTGGTGTGGATCGTCGATCCCGACGGCCTGGCCAGCCGGGCCCGCAACACGCCGTACGCCGGCCGCAAGCTCACGGGCCGGGTACGGCACACGCTCTGGCGGGGGGAGGCGGTCGTGGTCGACGGCGAGGCGCAGCGATGATCCGCGAGGCCGCCCTTGTCCTGGCCGACGGCACGACCTTCGAGGGCGAGGCCATCGGCGCCGACCTGGCCGTCTCGTCGGGCGAGGTCCTGTTCAACACGGTGCTGTCCGGCTATCAGGAGGTCATCACCGACCCGTCCTACGCCGGGCAGATCATCACCTTCACCTACCCGCACATCGGCAACTACGGCGTGGCCGCCGCCGACGACGAGGCGGCCCGGCCGTTCTGCCGCGGCGTGGTCGTGCGTGACCTTGCCCGCCGGGCGAGCAGCTGGCGCCGGGATGGCGATCTCGACGGCTTCCTCCGCCGGCACGGCTTGGCCGGCATCGCCGGCGTCGACACCCGCCGCCTCACGCGCCACATCCGCGAGGCAGGCGCCATGCCGGGCGCCTTCGGAACGGCCGACGAGACGACGTTGAAGGCGGCGGCGCTGGCCGAGCCGGGCACCGACGGCGTCGACCTCGTCGCCGAGGTCTCCACGCCCCGGCCGTACCGCGTCGGCAGCGGCCCGTACCGCGTCGTCGCGTACGACTTCGGCATCAAGTCCACGATGCTGCGTCACCTCGGCTGGATCGCCACCGTCGACGTCGTGCCGGCGTCGACTCCGGCCGCGGTCGTGCTCGACGGCCAGCCCGACGGCATCTTCCTGGCCAACGGGCCCGGCGACCCGGCCATGGTGCCGTACGCGTCGGCCGCCATCGGCGAGCTGCTGGACTCGGGCGTGCCCATCTTCGGCATCTGCCTCGGCCACCAGCTCCTCGCCCGGGCCATCGGTGCCGACACCGTCAAGCTGCCCTTCGGTCACCACGGCGGCAACCACCCGGTGCGGCGGGTCGAGACGGGGCAGGTCGAGATCACCAGCCAGAACCACAACTTCGCCGTGGCCGCCGACACCCTCGCCGGGCGGGCCGAGATCACCCACGTCAACCTCAACGACGGCGTGTGCGAGGGCCTGCGCGTGCACGACGCGCCGGCCTTCAGCGTGCAGTACCACCCCGAAGCCGGCCCCGGCCCCCACGACGCCCGCTACCTGTTCGACGAATTCCGAGCCCTCATGGAACGTTCTGGTGCGCGATATGCGTCGTATAGGTCGCGAAACCGCGTCAGTTCGTCCGGGGAGGACGGCTGATGCCGAAGCGCACCGACCTCGAGTCGATCCTGATCATCGGGTCGGGGCCGATCGTGATCGGGCAGGCGTGCGAGTTCGACTACTCGGGCACGCAGGCGTGCCGCGTCCTGCGCCAGGAGGGCTACCGCGTGGTCCTGGCCAACTCGAACCCGGCCACGATCATGACGGACCCCGACTTCGCCGACCGCACCTACATCGAGCCGCTGACGGCCGACGTGGTGGCCCAGATCGTCGAGCGGGAGCGACCCGATGCCGTCCTGCCGACGCTCGGCGGTCAGACCGCCCTCAACTTGGCGATGGAGCTGTACGAGCGGGGCGTCATCGGGCGGCCGGGCACGCCCGAGATGATCGGCGCCAACGCCGAGGCCATCGCCACCGCCGAGGACCGCGCGCGGTTCAAGGCGGCCATGCAGGAGATCGGCCTCGGCGTGCCGTCGTCGGGGACGGCCCACTCACTCGACGAGGCCATCGCCGTCGCCGACCGGGTCGGGCTGCCCGTCATCGTCCGGCCCGCCTACATCCTGAGCGGCAAGGGCACCGGCATCGCGGCCACGCCCGCCGAGTTCGCCCGCATCGCGGCCGCCGGCCTCGACGCCAGCCCGATCGGCGAGATCCTCATCGAGTCGTCGATCGCCGGCTGGAAGGAGTTCGAACTCGAGGTCATGCGCGACGGCGCCGGCAACTGCGTCGTCGTCTGCTCCATCGAGAACCTCGACCCGATGGGCGTCCACACGGGCGACTCCATCACGGTGGCGCCGGCCCAGACGCTCTCGGACGTGGAGTACCAGCGCATGCGCGACGCCGCCTTCGCGTGCATCCGGCGCGTCGGCGTCGAGACCGGCGGCAGCAACGTGCAATTCGCCGTCGACCCGAACGCGGGCGAGCAGGTCATCATCGAGATGAACCCGCGCGTCTCGCGTTCCAGCGCGCTGGCCAGCAAGGCCACCGGCTTCCCGATCGCCAAGATCGCGGCGCGGCTCGCCGTGGGCTACACGCTCGACGAGATCCCCAACGACATCACACGGCGCACCCCGGCGAGCTTCGAGCCCACCATCGACTACGTCGTGACCAAGATCCCGCGCTGGGCCTTCGAGAAGCTGCCCGGCACGCCGGGCATCCTCGGTACCTCGATGCAGAGCGTCGGCGAGGTGATGGCCATCGGGCGCACGTTCCCCGAGAGCCTGCAGAAGGGGCTGCGGTCGCTGGAGACAGGCCGCCTCGGCCTCAACGCCGACCCCGTGGAGGCCCAGTACGAGGCCCTGCCGCTCGACGACCTCGTCGCCGCAACGGCGGTGGCGACACCCGAGCGGCCGTTCCAGCTCGAGGCGGCACTGCGGCGCGGCACCACGGTCGATGCGCTGGCCGAGGTGACCAAGATCGACCCGTGGTTCCTCGACCAGATGGCCGCCGTCGTGGAGGAGCGGGCGTGGCTCGTCGAGGCCGGTGGGCCGGCGGCCCTGACGGCCCGGCAGTGGCGGCGCGTCAAGAGGCTCGGGTTCTCCGACGGCCAGCTGGCGTACCTGTGGGGGACCACGGAAGCCGACGTGCGGGCGGCCCGGCTGGAGGCCGGCGTGCGCGCCACCTTCAAGACCGTCGACACGTGTGGCGCCGAGTTCGAGGCCGAGACGCCGTACCACTACTCCACCTATGAGGACGACGACGAGGTGCGCCCGTCGTCGGGGCGCCGGATCCTGATCCTCGGCTCGGGCCCCAACCGCATCGGCCAGGGCATC
>DASXAI010000810.1:0-17351 GCA_036406775.1 Acidimicrobiales bacterium | reverse complement strand
GCCGGCGGCGCGGGACAGGTCACACGCCAGCTCGACGAGCTCGGTAGCGCCGGGCACGGGCGCCGACGCTACCGGCGTCGTCGTACGTCAGGCGGGTTCGGTTGACGAGGTGGTGGTGGTGGGTTCGGTCGTCGGCGTCGTCGGCGCCGTGCACGTCAGCCCGGCGGCGACCGTGGTCGTCGTGGTGGGTGCCGCGGTCGTCGTCGGTGCCGCGGTCGTCGTCGCCCCCGCGGTCGTCGTCGTCGCCTCGGTGGTGGTCGTCGTCACATCGGCCTGCGGGGCCAACGCGGTTGACGCCGTGGTCGTGGCTCCGGACGTCAACGGAGCGCCGCACGCCATGAAGTAGCCCGTGATGTCAATGATCACATTGACGTTGCCGCGCTGGTTGAAGACGCTCAGCATCCCACCCGTCCCGAGCCTCAGGATGGCGGAGTTGGCCATGACGAGTCCCGGCTCGGCGTTGTTGGCCGAGGTCAACGGCTGCGGCGAGCCCGTGGGCCAGACCGTGACGAAGCTCTTCAGCGTGGCGTCTTCGTCGATGGTGATGTTGGCGGCGACCGACGTGGCGTCGGCGGGGATTCCCTTCACGCCGCCCACTTGCACGTTGATCGTCTGGCCGCCACCAATCGGCGCGGCCACGGGGACGCCGATCGGGCCGTTGCTCGGTCCGCGGGTGTCGAGCACGCGCACCGGTTCGATACCGATCAGTTCCTCGGCGTTGGTCTGTGGCGGCGTGGGAGTCTGCTGGCTGACGAAGCCACCTGCGAGGGCGATGCCGCCGAAGGTGGCGACGGCAACGACGACGAAGGTGGCGACGCCGATCCGCAGACGGTTGCTCCATGTCTGCGGATGCATGGTGGTGTCATCCGGCAAGGGGTTGCCCTCCCTTTCTCAGCTGGTGCCCGCTCCTACCTGGCTAGCACGCCCAAGGGGGCGGTGCCGGCCACTCTGTTCCCCATATCGTGGCGGCGTATGCCTGACCTGGTCGATCTCCGCTCCGACACCGTCACCTCGCCGTCGCCGGCCATGCGCGCCGCCATGGCGGCAGCCACGGTGGGTGACGACGGCTTCGGCGAGGATCCCACGGTGCGGGAACTGGAGCTCGAGTTCGCGCAGAGCGTGGGCAAGGAGGACGCCGTCTTCGTCCCCACCGGGACGATGGGGAACCAGATCGCCTTGCGGCTGTTCGGAACGCCGGGCAACCGGGTCGTCGGCGGTCGTTCGCAGCACCTGGTCGCCTACGAGCGGGGCGCCGCTGCCCTCAACTCGCGCGTGCAGTTCGATCTGCTCGACGACGCCGCCGGCGTGCTGGCGCCCGAGGCGGTGCGGGCCGCGGTGGAGGCCAGTGGTCCGCCCGTGAGCGCCATCCTGGTGGAGAACACGCACATGGAAGCATCGGGCGTGCCGTGGGAGCTGGCGCCGCTCGACGCCATCGCCGGCCTCGGTCTGCCCGTGTACATGGACGGGGCCCGGCTGTTCAACGCCTCCGTCGCCACGGGCATCGCACCGGCCGACTACGCGGCGCGGGCCATCGCCGTCATGACGTGTCTGTCCAAGGGGCTGGGGGCGCCCGTCGGGTCGCTGTTCGCCGGCACCGCCGACGACGTCGAGCGGGCCCGGCTCGAGCGCAAGCGCCTCGGTGGCTCGATGCGCCAGGCCGGCGTGCTGGCGGCACCGGGGTTGGTCGCGCTGCGCCAGAACGTGGCTCGACTGGCCGACGACCACGCCCGGGCGCGCCGCCTGGCCGACGCCGTCGCCGACCGCTGGCCCGGCGTGCTCGATCCTGAGCGCATCCGCACCAACATCGTGGTGTTCGCCCACCCCGCCGCCGACAAGGTGATCGACCACCTCGCCGCCGACGGCGTGCTGGCCGTCACGCTCGGGCCGGCGCGCGTCCGGCTGGTGACCCACCTCGACGTCGACGACGCCGGCATCGAACAGGCCTGCCGCTCGCTGGCCACGGCGCCGTAGCCGTGGCGACGGCGATGCGCCTCGACCGGCGCCAGCCGGCGAGTGCGTTGGCCGTCTACGCCCATCCCGACGACCCCGAAGTCTCGTGCGGCGGCACGCTCGCCCGTTGGGCCCTCGACGGCGCGGCCGTGCACCTCGTGATCATCAACCGGGGGGAGAAGGGTGTCGCCGACCCGGGCGTCGAGCCGGACGCGCTCGCCGCCCGGCGCGCCGACGAGGTGGCGGGGGCGGCCGCCGTGCTCGGTCTCGCCGGGTGGGAGCTGCTCGGCCTGCCCGACGGCGAGAGCGAGAACGACCTCGCGCTACGGGAGCGGCTGGTGGCCATCGTGCGCCGGCTCCGCCCCGAGGTCGTCGTCGGCCCCGACCCGACCGCGCTGTACTTCGGCGACGGGTGGGTCAACCACCGCGACCACCGCGTGTGCGGCTTCGCCGTGCTCGACGCCGTCGCCCCCGCCGCTGCCAGCCCGCGCTACTTCCCCGAGGCCGGACCGCCCCACCAGGTGCAGGCGCTGTACCTGACGGGCACGCTCGAACCCGACACCGCGGTGGCCATCACCGACGTGCTCGACGTCAAGGCCCGGGCGCTGGCGTGCCACCGCAGCCAGCTCGGCGGCTTGGCCGACGGCTCGGGCGAGCTCGTGCACGAGCTGGTCGAGCAGCGCGCCGTCGAGGCGGGCCGGGCCCTCGGCGTCCCTCACGCCGAGACGTTCCGGGTGCTTCGTCTCTCGGGCTGACGCCCCACGGTGTCAGCGGGTGTGGTGGACCAGCCGGGCGCGGTAGGCGGCGTCCCACTGGTCGTACTGGCGGCGGAGGGCGGGGCCGGGCCAGTCGGAGGGCAGGAGCTCGTCGGGCAGCAGCGGGTCGGCCTGGAAGTGACGGAGCACCGACGCCGACAGCACGAATCCCGGCGCCAGCATGTCGTCGCCCACCGGGGCCAGGGCGGCCAAGCGATGGCGCAGGCGCTCGGCGCCCAGCGCCCAGCCGTCGAGGTCCCAGAGCGACGCCGCCAGCGCCAGCGAGTCGGTGCCGGGCGCGCCGTCGAACCGCACGACGGCGGCCTCCACCGCCAGCGGCAGCAGGACGTCGAGGTTGGCTGGCCGCAGCCAGACCCCCTCGCGCAGCTCGGCCAGCCGGGCGGCGGTGAACCGGCGCCGCGCCTCGGTGCGCTCGGCCGCCGGCCGGGCCCCACCGCGGACGACGACGGTGGTCCAGCGCCCGTCCCACCGCCGGCGCTCGGCGGCGCGGCTCTGGATCTGGCGGGCCTGCCGGTCGAGCAGGTGGCCAGTGAGGCGGTAGCGGCCGTCGACAGCGTCGACCTCGCCCGCCGCCGCCATTCGCGACAGCGCCACCCGCGTCCGGTTGGCGCTGAGCCCGAACAGGCCGGCGATGGCGACGAGGCGGCCCACCGGCAGCTCCGGGGGCTCGGTGCCGAGCAGGGCACTGGCGAGCACGGATCGGGCCGTCAGGGGCCGGTCCTCGTCGCTGTTGTTACGGCTGGACGACATGCGTCGAGGAAGTGTAATATGGCTGTGTGGCGCAGCCTGCCATGACGCTCACGACGATGGTGCCGGCCGACGATGTGCTGCCCGACGTGTTGCCCACCGACCGGCTGCATCCCAGCGGCAAGCCGAAGCCGCCCGTGCGGGACGACCTGCGGCGCATCCCGAGCCTCCGCAATGCCTTCACCGTGGCGTCGTGTTGGGCCCAGACCCTGGCGGTGATCGCCGTCGCGGTGTGGCTCGACAACCCGGTCGTGTGGGTGGCCGCCTTCTTGCTCATGGGCCGCTCGATCGTGATGTTCAACATCCTCGGTCACGAAGCCGCCCACCGCCTGTTGTTCCGGAACCGGCGCCTGAACGACGGGGTCGGGCGATGGCTCCTGGCCTATCCGGTCTTCCAACCGCTCGACCTGTATCGCCGCATCCACTTCGCCCATCACCGCGACGAGCACGGGCCCGAGGAGCCCGACCACGCGCTCTACGACGGCTACCCGATCACCCGGGCGTCGCTCCGACGCAAGCTGACGCGTGACGCCCTCGGTATCACGGGCTGGAAGCTGCTGCGCGGCCTCTTCCGCGGGCTGCGCAATCCGGCGGCGCGGCCAGTGGCGATCCGGATCCTCGCCACACAGGCGGCGCTCATCGCGCTGTTCACGATCGCCGGGCACCCGTGGCTGTACCTCTTCTTGTGGTTCCTGCCGTACATGACCGTGTGGCGCGTGATCAACCGCCTGCGCGCCATCGCCGAACACGGCGGCATGGTCCAGTCGCCGGATCGCCGGCGCACCACCCACCACGTCCGCCAGTCGTGGTGGGCGCGGTTCTGGATGGTGCCGTACCACACCGGCTGGCACCTGGCCCACCACGTCGACATGGCCGTCCCGTGGCGGCAGCTGCCGGCGCTGCACCAGGAGCTCGTCGGCGCCGGCTGGGTGACGCCCGCGCTGGAATACCCGAGTTACTTCGCGTTGTGGCGAGCGCTCTCGAGCCGGCCTAACTGACCTCGGGGCGCCACTCGCCCATGGCCCGCAGCACGAGCACGGAGAGGACCGCCGTGCCCAGGGCGGCGAGGATCGCCACCACGGCGGCGCCGATCGACGCCGCCAGTTCGCCGCCGCCCTGCAAGGTCGTGAAGGCCCACCCGATCACCCCGCCGGTGGCGCCGGCCAGCACGATGGCGGCGAAGGCGAGGACGCGCGCGGCCCGGGACGGCAGGGCCGACAGCGGGCGCTGAAGCGGATCGGCCACGAACCGATCGTAGGGTGGCGCTCGATGCACACCCTCGTCGTCCTGCCCACCTACAACGAGGCGTCGAACATCGCGGACGTCCTGCAGCGGGTGCGCGAAGCCGTCCCCGACGTGGCGGTGCTCGTGGTCGATGACGCCAGCCCGGACGGCACCGCCGAAATCGTCGAGGAGCAGGCGGGCGCCCTCGGCGACATCCGGGTGCTGCGCCGGCCGGCTAAGAGCGGCCTCGGCTCGGCCTACCGCGACGGCTTCGAGCTCGGGATGAACGAGGGCGCCGACGTCCTCGTCGAGATGGACAGCGACCTGTCCCACGATCCGGCCGACCTGCCGTCGCTCCTGGCCGCCGTCGCCCACGGCGCCGACCTCGCCATCGGCTCGCGCTACGTGCCCGGCGGGCGGATCCCCAACTGGTCGTGGCACCGCAAGATGCTGTCCCGCTGGGGCAACCGATACGCCGCTGGTGTGCTCGGTCTGGCCGTCAACGACTCGACGTCGGGCTTCCGGGCCTATCGCGCCACGGCGTTGAAGGCCATCGATCTGTCGGAGGTCCGTGCCGACGGCTACGGGTTCCAGATCGAGATGACCTACCGGCTCGTGCGACGCGGCGGTCGGGTCGTCGAGGTGCCGATCGCTTTCGTCGACCGGGTGCGCGGCACGTCGAAGATGTCGAACCGCATCGTGCTGGAGGCCTTCGTGCTCGTCACGCGCTGGGCCGTGCGCGACCGCGTGCTCCGTCGACTTCGCGTGCGATCATCGTCTCGTGCGTGAGTGGCTCGTCGGTGGCGCCGTCCTGGAACGGGGCGACGAGGTGCTCCTGGTGCGCAACCGGCGGCGCAACGGCACCCTCGACTGGTCGCCGCCCGGTGGTGTCATCGACGACGGTGAGACGCTGCTCGACGGCCTCACGCGCGAAGTGGCGGAGGAGACCGGCCTCGTCGTGTCGAGCTGGGCGGGACCGCTCTACGAGATCGAAGTCGAGGCGGCCGGCCTCGGGTGGCGGCTCCGCGTGGAGGCGTGGCGCGCCGTCGAGTTCAGCGGCGAACTGGTCGTGGCCGACCCTGACGGCATCGTGGTCGACGCCTGCTTCGTGCACCACGGCATCTGTGCCGGCCACCTCGCCGGCTGCTCGCAGTGGGTGCGGGAGCCGCTCGCCGACTGGCTGCTCGAGCGGTGGGACGACGTGCGCCCGTACCGCTACCACATCGCCGGCGCCGACCGCGACGCCCTGGTGGTGACCCGACGCTGAACGACGCCCCGGCGCCGCGCACGATCCTCCACGTCGACATGGACGCGTTCTACGTGTCGGTCGAGGTGCGCCGGCGCCCCGAGCTGGCGGGCCGGCCCGTCATCGTCGGCGGCACCTCCGACCGCGGCGTGGTGGCGGCGGCCTCGTACGAGGCCCGCCGGTACGGCGTCCACTCCGCCATGCCGTCGACCCGGGCCCGGCGCCTGTGCCCCGACGCCGTCTTCCTGGCGGGCGACTTCGCGGCGTACGAGGCGGCCAGCCGCCAGGTCCACGAGGTGTTCCAGTCGTTCACGCCGTTGGTGGAGGGGATCGCCCTCGACGAGGCCTTCCTCGACGTCACCGGCGCGCTGCGGCTCTTCGGCACGGGCGCCGAGATCGCCGCCGCCGTCCGCGGGCGCATCTCGGCCGAGCTGGCCCTGTCGTGCTCGGTGGGCGTGGCGCCGACGAAGCTCCTCGCCAAGCTGGCGTCGGAAGCGGCCAAGCCGCGCGCCACGCCGGCCGGCATCACCCCCGGCGCCGGGGTCGTCGAGGTCGCGCCGGGGGAGGAGCTCGCCTTCCTCCACCCGCTCCCCGTGCAGGCGCTGTGGGGCGTCGGCCCGGCCACGCTGGAGCGCCTGCGGCGCCTCGGCGTCGCCACCGTCGGCGACCTGGCGGCGGTGCCCGAGGCGACCCTGGTGCACACGCTCGGCAAGGCGAGTGGGCGCCAGCTCCACCACCTGGCCCAGGGCATCGACGATCGGCCCGTCGAGCCGGACCGACCCCTCAAGTCCGTCGGCCACGAGCAGACCTTCGCCCGGGACCTGTTCGACCCGGCCGAGCTTTCCCTCGAGGTGGTGCGGATGGCCGACGCCGTGGCCTCCCGGCTCCGCCACCGCGGGCTCGCCGGTCGGACCGTGACGTTGAAGGTCCGGTTCGGCAGCTTCACGACCATCACCCGGTCCTCGACGGCGCCCGAGCCCCTGGAGACCGGACCCGCCATCGCGGCCGTCGCCCGCAGCCTGCTCGACACCGTGGACCCGGCGCCCGGGGTCCGGCTCCTCGGCGTGTCGGTGTCGGGCCTCGCCACTCCGGCCGGTGAGCAACTGCGGCTCGGCGACGACCCGGCCTGGACCTCGGCCACGGAGGCGGTCGACCAGGTCAGGGAGCGCTTCGGCCCGGCGGCGATCGGCCCGGCCAGCCTCGTCGGTCCCGATGGCATCAAATTGACCCGGCGGGGCCGCCAGCAATGGGGTCCCGACGACGACGAGCCGCGTAGCAGTTTCGGGTTACAGGACCCATAAGATGAGGGCGACGGCTCGATCCGCACGTTGTCGCTCCACGGAGCGTGTGGAAAGATTCGTCCGGCCGACGCATGCCTAGCGGTGCAAGGGGTTGGTCATGCCGCTCAGCGAAGACGAACAGCGGATCCTCCACCAGATCGAGCAGCAGTTCTACGAGAGCGATCCCGCCTTCGCGCAAAGCGTCAGTCAGAGCACCCTCTACCGCCACGCCTTCCGCCGCATCAAGTGGGCGGCGCTCATGTTGGCGCTCGGGCTGGTCTTCCTCGTGGCCACGCTGCACATCCACTTCGCGCTGGCCTTCGTCGGCTTCCTCATCATGCTGGCCGCCGCCTTCATCATCGAGAAGAACGCCCGGGCCATGGGCCGCGCCGGCCTCGACCAGATGACGCGGAGCTTCCGCTCCGGCCGCCTGCGAGACACCTTCGGCGGCGCCGGCGAGCGGATGCGCAACCGCTTCAAGCGCGAGGACTGACCTCCCGCCCCGTTTCACGCTTGTTTGACGACCTCAGAGGTTCTTCAACGAGCGTGAAACGAGAAGAGTCTGCTACTCGCTGTCGACCAGCTCGAGGTGGCGGCGCCGTTCGTGGTCGCCCGGGAGGGGCGCGAGCAGCGGCCGAGGATCGGCCCGCCAGACGAGGCGGGTCTTGAGGTCGGCCCGATCGGTGATGGTGCGGTCGACGGTGTCGCGGATGTCGGCGGCATCGGAGACGACGGCCGGGTCGACGTCCTGGCCCGAGTACGCGGCCACCGTCACGTAGCCCGCCATCCGGTCGAGCATGGCGGGGTCGAGGCGCACGGACCGGGCGGCGCGGGACGCGTACTCGCTCGGCGTCTCGCTCGCGATGGGGGCCACGCCGGCCCGAGCCAGCGACGCCTCCGTCTCGTGCCACGACACGAGCACCTGATCGGCGCCGGACCCGGCGGCGTGCCGGCGGCGGTGCCAGCGCATCCGCACCAGCCGGGGCACGACGATCAGCCAGGCCACGGCGAGGAGGGCCAGCACCACCAGCGTGATCCCCGCCGTGATGTACCAGGGCCGGCTCGACGACTGGGACGTCAGGCTGCCGCCGCCCAGGTTGCCCAAGTCGATGCCGCCGATGGTCCGGTCGTTGTCGGTGGGCAGCGGGCTCTGGGTGACGGCCGGCCCACTCGCGCCGGCGACGACCGTGGTGGTGGGCGCCACCGTCGCCGGCGGCTGGTCGACCTGCTGGGCCGGCACGCCCGTCCACGCCTCGGCCCCCGGCGCGCCGCGCGTCGGCGTGGGCTCGAACGGCACCCAGCCGATGCCGGTGAAGTAGACCTCGGGCCAGGCGTGGGCGTGCTTGCCATCGACGTGGTACAGGCCGTCGCTCATCAGCGTGCCCGGGGTGAAGCCGACCGCGACCCGGGACGGCATGCCGAGGGCACGAGCGAAGGCGGCGAAGGTGCCGGCGAACTGCTCGCAGTACCCCTTGCGCTGCTGGAGGAAGGCCTCGATGGCGCCGATCCCGTGGCCGTGCTCGACGTTGAGGTCGTACGTGAAGTACTGGCGGAACCATTCCTGGATGGCCAACGCCTTGTCGTACTCGGTGGGCGCGCCGGCGGTGATCTCGGTGGCGATGCGGGTGAGGTCGGCCGGGAAGTCGGCCGGTAGCTCGGTGTAGTGGCTCTGGATGTTCGCCGGTGCCGCCGCCGGCGCCCCCCGCAACTGGTTCGGCGTGACGTTGTTGGGGACCGCCGACTGCACCGTGTAGGTCTGACCCGCCTGCGTGTTGCCCGATCGGGTGACGATGCTCGACGTCTCGGCGTCGTACCGGACGTCGTCGCTGATCGAGATGCGCGTCGGCGCGTACGCCGCCGGGTACCAGGGCGAGTCGAGCCCGCTGATCGTGAACTGCTGCGTGAGCGGCGTGGTGTAGTCGGGGTCGAGGCCGCCGTTGAGCCGGCCGGAGGCGTCCCGGTACGTGCGGGCCGACGACCAGATGCGCCCGTCGAACACGTCGAGGGCCATGAGCCGCCAGTACTCGGGCTGGGGACTCTTGACGGTGAAGACCTCGACTTCGCTCTGCGAGGCGATGCGACCCTGGATGTCGACCAGCGGGCTGATCGTCTGGCGCGTGCCCGAGCGGGGGTTGCGAGTGTTGATGATGGGATCGTCGGTGGCGCCGGGGAGGATCGGCCCCACCAGGAGCCCGACGGCGATGGCGCCCACGCCCAGGAACGCGCCGATCCGCGTGGCCGCGGTGATCGTGCCTCGGCGATGGGTGGTGAGCCAACCGCTGCTGTCGTCCTGCAACAGGCTGCGGTGGAGCGCGTAGGCGAGGATGGCGCAGCCCAGCCACAGCGCCGTCGACAGCAGCCGGAATCGATCGGCGGCGAGAGCCGAGCAGAACACGAAGATGATCCCGGGGGCGACGAGCATCTCCGGGCCGGCGCCGGCGCGAAAGGCGAAGCCGTCGGACAGGAATGCCGACAGCCACAGCGCCACCGCCGCCGCGACGACGAACCCGGTCCGCGGCTCCACCAACGCAATGGCGGTGCCGAACTCGTGCCAGGCCGAGGCCAGGTCGTCGGTCATCGAGTACCACGACGCCCGGGTCGGCAGGCCGAAGGCGCTCGTGTCGCGGTAGAAGACCAAGCTCGTGAACAGGACCAGGCCGGCCAGCGACACCAGCGCCGACAGGGCCAGGCCGAGGCCCTGACGCCGGCAGAAGATGGCCAGCAGGTGCGACGCCACCGCCGCCAGCACGAGGGTGGCCAGCCACGACCACCCGAAGAACAGACGGCAGAACCCGAAGGCGGTGGCGAGCGTCAAGGCCACGAGGGCGGTCTCGGCCGCCGTCTGGGCGTCGCTCGCCCGAGCGCCCACGCCCCCCAGCCGGCGCTTCGTGACCGTGCTCATGCGGGGATCTCAGTGCGGTTCGAGCGGACCATCGTGCTCCACCCCGCGGCGAAGGTGCCGTCGCGGGACGCGTCGACGCGGATGAGCCGGGCCTGGAGTGCGGTCGGCACCGGCATCGGCGGTTCGCAGACGACGGCGATCACGGTGTGGAAGTTCCGGTGGAGACGGGTGAGGGTGTCGAGCTCGGCCGGCGTGGCCCGGCCGAGGACGGCGACGAGCACGCCGCCCTGCGGCGAGCGGGTGAGGGTGTCCAGGACCTGACGCAGTGAGCCGTGGCCGACGACCTCCAGCCGAGCCAGGTACTCGAGGATGGCCTCGTTGTGCACCATGCCCGTGCCGAGGTTCGAGTCGACGCCGTCGCTGGCGAGGAACCGGGTGAGGTGCTGCTCGCGCGCCGTCGCCGTGATCACGCTGGCGGCCGCCGAGACGGCCCGTTCGAGTGACGCGGCCGTGTGCGAGGCCCGCCGGACGTCGAGGACCACCGTGGTGCGATCCTGCCACGGCATCTCCTCGTGGCGCACCATCAGCTCGTCGCGCCGGGCCGTCGACGGCCAGTGCACGCGGCGCAAGTCGTCGCCCACGACGTACTCGCGCAGGGCGTAGAACTCGTCACCCTGCTGGCCCAGCACGTTGAGGTTGGACGCCGCCCCGTGCGGATCACGGTCGCCGCCCTCCTTCGGGGCTGCCACCGGATCGACCCGCGGGTACACCGTGAGCTCGAGCACGGGCGCCGCCTCGGCGGCCTGGACGGCGAGGCCGAACGGATCGCCGACCTCCAGGCCGAGGGGGCCGACGGCGATGATGCCCCGCCGCGTGGTGGGCAGCCGGTAGGCGGCGCGAGCCGACTCGCCCGGCTTCAGGGGCGCGAGGTGCAGGAGGGCGCCCCGGGTGCCGCCGACGGGGTCACGCAACTGCAGCACCGGTGTGCGCCGGGTCCCGAGGTTGGTGGCACCCAGTTCCACGCGGGTGGCGTCCCCGGCATGGACGCGGGTGGGGGAGAGGCTCCGGGAGACACGCAGACGCACGCGGGCGGCGCGCACGTACACCAGGGCGGCGAGGGGCAGGACGACGAGGACGGCCCCGACCACGTACAGCTCGATGATCCCGAATGCCCGCGCCGCGATGAGGATGCCGATCGCGAGCAGGATCACGATCCACCCCTGGCGGGTGAGCACGGGTTAGCGGCCCGTGGGGACGGGCACGGCGCTCAGGACGTCGGCGACGACCTTGCTGGCACCGATGCCTTGCAGCTGGGCGTCCGACGACAGCACGATGCGGTGCGAGAGCACGGGATCGGCCAGAGCCTTGATGTCGTCGGGGATGGCGTACGTGCGGCCGGCGGCGGCGGCCCGGGCCCGGGCGGCGCGCTGGAGGGCGAGGGTGGCGCGGGGCGACATGCCGAGGGCCACATTGGGGTGGCGGCGGGTGGCATCGGCCACGTCGACCAGGTAGTGCTTCAGCGCCGGCGCCACGTGGACGGCCTTCACCGAGTTCACCAGCTCCTGGATCTGGGCCGAGGTGGCCACCGGGTGGACCTCCGACATCGTGCCGCCGCTGCCGTGGGTGTCGAGGATCTCGAGCTCGGACTGCCGGCTGGGGTAGCCCACCGACAGCCGCATGAGGAACCGGTCGAGCTGGCTCTCGGGGAGTGGATAGGTGCCTTCGTGCTCGATCGGGTTCTGCGTCGCCATCACCATGAACGGCCGGGCCAGCGGATACGTGACGCCGTCGACCGTGACCTGACGTTCCTCCATGGCCTCGAGGAGCGCCGACTGGGTCTTGGGCGAGGCCCGGTTGATCTCGTCGCCGAGCACGATGTTGGCGAACACGGGGCCGGGGCGGAACTCGAAGACGTCGCGGCCGCGGTTCCACACGGTGACGCCCACGACGTCGGACGGCAGGAGGTCGGGGGTGAACTGGACGCGCTTCCAGGTCGAGTCGATGGAGGCCGCCAGCGCCTTGGCCAGGCTGGTCTTGCCCACGCCGGGCACGTCCTCGATGAGGAGATGACCCTCGGCGAGCAGGCACACCAGCGCCAGCTCCACGACCTCGGGCTTGCCCTGGATGACGATCTCGATGTTGGCGGCGATCGTGTTGAAGAGCTCGGAGAACGTCGTCGCGGGAGCGTCCCCCGTCACCTGGGCCGTCATGGAATGCACAGGTTAAAGGGAGGAAGGCCTGCTTCGCCGTCGGGAGTGGGATTCCCGCCGGTTCCCAGGCCCGACGCGACGGCCGGATAGGGTCGTCCGGTCGTCTGGTCGGGGACAGGAGCGCGCAGATGTCGGGTGGTCGCGTGGTGAGATGGCTGTGCGGGACAGCTGGGGCGGTCCTCGTGCCACTGGTGGCGGTGGTGGCGCCCACAGCCACTGCCGGCGTGGCGGCGGCGGCCGCCGGCCCGTCGTTCCATCCGATCGTGCCGGCTCGCATCATGGACACCCGTTCGGGCATCGGCACGGACGCGTCGCCGCTCGGCGGCGGCGAGACGAGGGCGCTGCAGGTCGCCGGCCAGGCCGACATCCCCGCGGACGCCGTTGCCGTCGCGCTGAACGTCACGGTCACCGAGCCGACGGCGGCCACGTATCTCACGGTGTGGCCGGCCGGGGCCGCCCAGCCGACGGCGTCGAACGTCAACGTGGTGGCGGGCCAGACCGTGGCCAACATGGTCACCGTCGGCCTCGGCGCCGGCGGCCAGATCGACCTGTTCAACTTGGCCGGCGACGCCCATGTCGTGGTCGACGTGACGGGCTGGTACGCCGACGGCTTCCAGGCCATCGTCCCCGTCCGCGTCGTCGACACGCGCAGCGGTGTCGGCGGTGCGACCTTCCAACCGGGTGAGAGCCGCGACATCGACCTGTCGGCCGCCGGGGTGCCGGCCGGCGCAACCGCGATCGTCGCCAACGTCACGGCCGTGAACGCGTCGGCCGCCACCTACGTCACGGCATGGCCATCGGGCGCGGCCATGCCGACGGCGTCGAACCTCAACGTGGTGCCGGGCCAGACCGTGCCCAACATGGTCACCGTCGGCCTCGGCCCGAACGGCCGTGTCTCGTTGTTCAACTTCGCCGGCACCACCGACCTCGTCGTCGATGTCGCCGGCTGGTACACGAGCGGCTTCCACCCGGTGACGCCGGCCCGCATCGCCGATACGCGCAGCGGCGAGTGCGGCGTGCGGCTCGGACCGGGCGAGACCCGGCACGTCGCGGTCACCGGCTTGGCCGGCGTGCCGGCGGGAACGGCCGGCGCGGTGGCGCTCAACGTCACGATCGTGAACCCGACGGCCAACACGTATCTCACGGTGTGGCCCTCGGGGGCGCCGCAGCCCACGGCGTCGAACCTCAACGCCCTCGTGGGCACCGTGCCGAACATGGTGACGACGGGGCTGGGCGCCGACGGGCGCGTGTCGGTCTACAACTTCGCCGGGACGGCCGATGTCATCATCGACGTCGCCGGCTGGTTCGACGGCACCGGCGGCGTGGCCCAGGCCGACGGGTGCGTCTCGTCCGGCGCGCCGGCGCCGGCGCCCAACGCCGAACTGGCGCTGCCCCCGGTGGCGCCGCTGACGGCGGTGGGGCGGGGGACACCAGCGGCGACGATCTCGGCCATCCAGCAGCGGCTCGACACGCTCGGGTTCTGGGTGCCCGACTACGACGGCGTGTTCGGGCCGGTGACGTCGCAAGCCGTCCTGGCCTTCCAGAAGTACCTCGGGCTGCCGCTCAGCGGCCAGGTCGACGACCTCACGGCGCTGGCGCTCAACATGGACGGGCTGCGGGCGGCGGGCCAGTCGACGTCGGGCGACCGGATGGAGGTCGATCTCACGAAGCAACTCCTGTTCGTGATCCGCGGCGGCCGGACCGTCTTCACCGTCAACACGTCCACCGGCAGCGGCGCGTTCTACGACGAGCCGAACCAGAAGGACGGCGGGCGCATCTCCGGCACCGCCATCACGCCCGTCGGTCACTTCCGCGTCTACCGCGAGTTCTCCGACGGGTGGGAGCCGGGCCAGCTCGGCGACTTGTACCGGCCCAAGTACTTCACCGGGGGCGTGGCCGTCCACGGCGCGCCCCGCATCCCGAGCGTGCCCGCCTCGCACGGCTGCGTCCGCGTCACCACGACGTTCATGGACTTCGTCTGGGCCGCCAACCTCATGCCGATGGGCTCGGAGGTGTGGACGCACAACTGATGCGTCGCCGCCGTCCGCTTCGCTTCCGTCGGCTCCTGCTCGCTCCGCTCGACAATCGGTACTCCGGCGGCCCGGCGGCGCACGGCCAAGCCGGACGCCGCCGGAGCGATTAGCCTCGGCGCCATGCGGGCGACGTACAGCCCCGAGGCGGAGGCCTTCCGCGAGAAGGTGCAGGCGTTCTTGGCCGAGCACCTTCCCGCCGACTGGCGGGGCATCGGCCAACTCGATCACGACGGCGTGGGGCGCTTCACCACCGAGTGGCGCCACACGCTCTACGAGAACGGCTTGCTCGCCCTCGGCTGGCCGAAGGAGTACGGCGGCGGCGGCATGACCCCGCTCGAGCAGGTGGTCGTGGCCGAGGAGTTCACGAAGGCCGGCGTGCCGGCAGGCGGCATGAACGACGTCTTCGGCATCCAGATGCTCGGGAACACGCTGCTGCAGTGGGGGACCGAGGAGCAGAAGCAGCACTACCTGCCCCGGATCCTCAGCAACGACGACATCTGGTGTCAGGGGTACTCCGAGCCCAACGCCGGGTCCGACCTCGGCAACGTCGGCACGCGGGCCGTGCTCGACGGCGACCAATGGGTCATCAACGGCCAGAAGATCTGGACCTCCGGCGGCCACCTCGCCGACCACATCTTCGTGCTCGCTCGCACCGATCCGGAGGCGCCCAAGCACAAGGGCATCAGCTTCCTGCTCGTCGACATGCGCCAGCCGGGCGTCGAGGTCCGCCCGATCAAGATGATGTCGGGCGACAGCGAGTTCAACGAGGTGTTCTTCACCGACGCCACCACGCCCAAGCACGAGGTCGTCGGCGGCGTCAACAACGGCTGGGCCGTCGCCATGACGCTGCTCGGCTACGAGCGGGGCGAGGCCGCCGCCACCACGCCGATTCGTTACCAAGGCGAACTCGAGCGGCTCCTGGCGCTGGCCCGTGAGTCCGGCCGCAGCGACGATCCCCTCGTCCGCCAGCGCCTGGCGTGGTGCTACTCGAAGGTGCAGATCATGCGCTGGCTCGGCATGCGGACGCTCACGCGCTTCCTCGCCGGCCACCATCCCGGCCCCGATGGCGGCATCTTCAAGCTGTACTGGAGCGAGTACCACAAGGTCGTCACGGAGGTGGCGGTCGACATCCTCGGCGCCGAGGCCCTCGCCCCCACGGGCCGGCGGCCGTCGAGCGCGTTCCAGTCCGACGACGCCGGCGCGCCGAACTCGTCGAACTCGTGGGCCACGACGTTCCTCACCGCCCGCGCCGGCACCATCTACGCCGGCACGAGCCAGATCCAGCGCAACATCATCGGCGAGATGATTTTGGGTCTGCCCAAGGAACCGAAGCCCTGATGGAGGGTGCTCCACCCGCTCCTGCCGCCCACCTCGGGTGGGCCCGCCTCGGTGCGGCGGTGGCGGTGCGGCCACGCCTGTGGCCGACGGCGATCCGCCAGGCACGGGTGGTGACGGCGCCGGCGTGGCGGCGGTTCCGGCTCCAGACCCAGTACGGCGACCCGGGCCGGGCGCCGGATGCGGCCGACGCCGTGGCCTGGCTCGAATGGTGCCGGTCATGGCGACGCAGTGTGCCCAAACCGGGCGCGTGGAAGTCCCGGTCCCTGCCGCGGGCGCACGGATAGGTTCGCCGCCATGCGGGTGCTCGTCCTCAACGCCACCTACGAGCCGTTGAGTGTCGTGCCCACCCGCCGAGCCGTGTGCCTCGTGCTGGCGGAGAAGGCCGAGGTCGTCCACCACGACGACGACGGCCTCGTGCGCTCGGCCCACCTCGTCCTCCACGCCCCGCTCGTCATCCGGCTGCGGTACATGGTGAAGGTGCCCTACCACCGGCGCACCACGATGTCGCGGCGGGCCGTGTTCGCCCGGGACAGCCACCAGTGCCAGTACTGCGGCGGTCACGCCGATTCGATCGACCACGTGCTGCCCCGCAGCCGCGGCGGCGAGCACGTGTGGGAGAACGTGGCGGCGGCGTGCCGGCCGTGCAACCTCCGCAAGCGAGATCGCACGCCCGAGGAAGCGGGGATGCGACTGCTGCGCTCGCCGCACCAGCCGCGTGAACTGGCGTGGATCGTGGTCGCCGTGGGGCGCGTCCCTGAGGTCTGGAAGCCGTACCTGGCCAAAGCCAGTTGACGTGGGCCGTCTCCCGGGAGAGGGGCGGGGCGGCCGACTTCCACGCCCGGGAGGTCCCGACGCCCGCCCGGCGAACGGTGTGGTGCTTCGAGCCGACGGCCCCTGCCGTGGTGCTCGGCTCGACCCAGCCTGAGGCCACCGTCGACCCTGGCGCCTGTGCGCGTGCCGGCGTCGACGTCGTGCGGCGCCGCAGCGGTGGCGGTGCGGTGCTGCTGGTGCCGGGTGAGGTGCTGTGGGTCGACGTGGTGCTGCCGGCCGGCGATCCCCTGTGGCGCGACGACATCGGCGTGGCCCCGCACTGGCTGGGCGCCGCCTGGGCCGCCGCCCTCGCCGCCTGTGACGTGATCGGGGCGACGGTCCACCGAGGGTCGATGGTGCGAGCGCCCTGGTCCGACGTCGTCTGCTTCGCCGGCCTCGGTCCCGGCGAGGTCGCGATCGACGGCCGCAAGGTCGTCGGCATCAGCCAGCGCCGCACCCGGTACTTCGCCCGCTTCCAGTGCGCCGCCTTCCTGGCGTGGGACCCAGACGCCCTCGTGGCGCTACTCGCCCCACCTCGCCCCACCGCCGCCGCCCTGGCCGATGTCGCCACGGGCCTGCCGGTCAGCGCCGGCGATCTGGCGTCCGCCCTGGTCGCCGCCCTCCCCGCCTGAGGCCGTCTTCGTCGCCGTCCTCCGCTGCGCTTCAGCCGGCTCCTACTCGCTCCGCTCAGCAATCGGTTCTCGCGCGGCCCGGCGGCGCACGGCGAAGCCGGACGCCGCCGACCTCGTCGGTTTTCCCGCGTCGAACCGGTCGTAACGCGCGCCCAGTCTCGTCAGAACCCATGAAGGGGCGCGAAGTGGGGGGAAATGGTTGACCTAGGGGGGGAGTGGGGTTTACGGTGGGGACCGGTGGGGATGGCGGGAGGCCGATGAAC
>DASXAI010000809.1:0-3928 GCA_036406775.1 Acidimicrobiales bacterium | reverse complement strand
GGCGCTGGCTTCGAGGGCGTCGACGTCGTCGCGTCCACATGCGATGAAGGCCAGCTCCACGTAGCCCCATTCGACGCAGTGCCCACACTGCTCGAGCAGCCGTCGTGACCGCTCGAGTCAGTCCCGCCCGGCGGCGAGGTTGCCGAGCGAGTCGTGGTGCAGCTGCGCCAGAGAGGCGCCGACGCGCGCCGCGGCCCGGAGGTCGCCTCGATCGCGGTAGCCCCGGAACGCCCGCTCGAGCTCGCGGCACATGTCGTCGAGACGGTCGTCCATGAAGTAGGCGCCGCCGAGGAGGTGGTGGGCTTCGGGCAGATCGTCGCCGTCGGCCAAGGCGACGAGGACCGGCACCGCCGTCGCGACGTCGCCTTGCACCATGGCGTCGCGGGCAGCCTCGAGCCGGGCCCAGGAGTCGTCACCCATCCGGTTCAGCCTAGGGAGCGCGACCTCACCCGATCGGCGTCAACGCCGTCTGCGTGTACACGGTGTCGGCGTTCCAGAGCAGCCAGTCGGCGACACCGAGCTCCTGGGCGGCGCGGATCTGGTCCTGGACCTGCTGGTCGCCGTAGGTGACACCCTTGTCCGAGAAGTCCTCCAACCAGGGCACCAGGGGGCGGCCGGTGGGCGCGACGGCGGTCTGGAAGTCGGCCAGCGACGCCTTCACGATGTCATAGGGCTGGCGCGTCGGATCAGCGATGTTGTACTCGCCGTTGTTCCAGTGCGACGGGTACAACATCGGCGCGACGTAGTCGGTGTGCATGGCGATGGCGCCGACGTCCTGGCCCACCTGCGACGGCCGAGTGGCGGCGATGCCGAACACGGAGGCGCCCTGCAGCGCGTGCAACGGCCGCAGCATCGCCTGGCCCTTGGTGAGGAAGTCGACGATGGAGCTCGTCACGTTGGCGTCGGCGCTGGCGATGCCGGGGAACACCATGGAGTCGATGGGCCCTTCGGGTCGGCGTACGTAGTCCCACAGGATTTCGTCGACACCCGCCCTGGCCGCCTCCTCGGCGATGTCGAGGTTGTACTTTTGGACATCCGGGTTGGCGAAGTTGGCGAAGCCGCCGTAGGCGCCGAGGAAGTTGCCGTTGCTGTCCTGCACCACCCAGTCCTTCTGGCCTCGCTGCCACATGGCCTTGGTGAGGATGGGGTCGCGGAACGCAACGATACGCCCGACCACACGTATGCCTTGGGCGTGTAGGTCGGCCACTGCCTTGCTCAACTGGTATCGATTCTTCACGGCGCCGACGTCGTTGGCGACCGGCACCTTGGAGTCGTACCCGACCTCTCCGTTCTCGTCCTTGAGGTCGAGCTCCACCGTGTTGATGAGCTTGCTGTCGATCATGGCTTGGACGGCGGCGTGGAGCTGAGGGTTGGTCCACGCCACGGCAGTGACGTGCACGCCTCGTGTCATCGGGCGGGCCACGGGGACGATCACCATGGCGGTGCTCGTGTTGCCGGCGGCGTCGACGGCCTTGACGGTGATGGGTGCGGCCGGCGGGAACGGGAACTTCAGGTGGAACGCGTTGTGCGATGTCTCGACCGCGGCGCCGTCGGCGGTCACGACGGACCTCTCGTTGACGCTGCCGTCGAGCGTGAACGGCTGGTCGACGGTAGCTGTCGACGCGATGGCCGGCACGGTGATGATCGGCAACGTGCTGTCGACGGTGAAGTTCATCGTGCGCGTCGACGTCCCGATGAGGAAGCGCCCGGCGCGGACCTCCACGTGGTAGGTCCCGTCGGCGAGGTTCGGGAGATGCCAGAGGTAGGCGGACCCGTCGCGGGTGGGCGCCCCGATCGACGTGTTGTTCACCGTGAGTACGGGCGCGCCGCGACCGCCGTCGACCGTGACCCGGAGCTCGTGATTGTTGACGGCCCGCCGGCCGAGGGACACGCCGTCGTTCAGGCCCTCGAGATGGATCGCGCCCGACCGGTGCCAGAAGAAGTACGCGGCGCCGACGGCGAGCAGGATGGCGCCGGCGATGATGACCCGCTTCGGCGTGATGCGCGGCTTGCCATCCCAGTTGCGGCGAGTGGGGACCCGGCGCTTGGACGACCCGGCGAGGCGGCGCGGACCGGCCGAGAGGCCCGGCATCTGCGCGGCCCTGCGGAAAGCAACGAGCGGATCGTCTTCGTACGTCACGAACGGGGCGCGCCCCCGAGCGGGGTCGCTGGCGGCCGGGAGGTTACCCGGCCACGATGGGTGGCAACCAGAGCAGACGGGAAGAGAAAGGGACGTGGGCGTCCGAGTCGGCACCAGCGGGTGGTCGTACGACGACTGGGCGTCACGGTTCTATGCCGGCGTCCCCCGAAAGTGCTGGTTGCGGCACTACGCCGAGACGTTTTCGACCGTGGAGATCAACAACACCTTCTACCGCCTCCCGGCCCGGTCGGCCGTCGCCGGCTGGCGCCAGCAGACGCCGCCGGGCTTCCGGGTCGTCGCCAAGGGCAGCCGCTACCTCACCCACATGAAGCGCCTCACCGACACCGGCCCGGGTGTGGGCCGGTTCTTCGAGCGCCTCGAACCGCTCGGCGACCGGTTGCACACCGTCCTGTGGCAGTTGCCGCCGACGATGACGATCGACCTCGACCGCCTCGACACCTTCCTCGGCGCGTTGCCGACGCACGTGCGCCACGCCGTCGAGTTCCGGCACCAGTCGTGGCAGCGCCCGGAGGTCTCCGCCGTGCTCGATCGTCATCGCGCCATGACGGTCGCGGTGAGCGGGCCGCAACTCCCGGCCGAGCACACGATGACCGGTGGCGCGGTCTATGTCCGCTTCCACGGGCTGCGGGAGGGCTACGCCTACGACTACACCGACCGCGACCTCCGCCCGTGGGCCGAGTGGTTGAAGCATCGACGCGAGGGCTTCGCGTTCTTCAACAACGACGTCGGTGGCCACGCCGTGAAGAACGCGCTGCGACTGTGCGAGCTTCTCGGGGCGTGACGCCCCACGCCCGTCCGTTTCACGCTGGTTCATCCACGCCGGACGTGGAAAATCGAGCGTGGAACGGAGAGGGGTCACGAACGCGGGCGCAACACCATCTGCGTCTGCGTCGTCTTGGCGACGAGGCGGTCGTTACCGTCACGAGCCTCGGTCTCGACGACGATGGTGGTGGAGCCGATGTGCAGCGGCCGGGCGGTGGCGCGCACCGTGCCTTCGCGCACGGCGCCGAGGAAGTTCGTCTTCGACTCGATGGTGGACGTGCCCGCGGCGCCCTCCGGCAGGTTGGCGAAGGCGCACGCGGCGCCGGCGGAGTCGGCCAGCGCCATCACCGCACCCCCGTGGAGGAGGCCGGCCGACGTACACCGCTCCGGCGACCAGTCCATCGCCAGCTCCACATGGTCGGGTTCGTTGCGCACGACCCGTACGTCGAGCGTGGCACACAGCGGCATGAGCTGACGGATGAGCTCGGTGGCGTCCATCCGTCACGCGTACAGGTCGGCGAGCCCGGCCGTCAACGCCGCCACCGCCGCGGGATAGGCGTGGGCGGGGGGTGTGGCGTACCCGACCACGAGCCCTCGCCGGCGCCGGCCCGGGCGGTGCCAGTAGCGGCCCAGGGCATGGACGGCGACCCCCCGTTCGGCCAGGTGAGCGACCACATCGGCCTCGGCCGGGCCGCCCGCGGGGAGGTCGAGTACGGCGTGGAGCCCGGCCGCGATCCCCCGGGGCGCCACCGCCGGCACCGTCGCCAGTCGCCGGACGAGCTCGTCCCGGCGCCGCCGGTAGCGGAGCCGGCTCCGGCGGATGTGGCGATCGAGCGCGCCCGACGACACCAGTTCGCCCAGCGCCAGTTGCTCGACGGCGCTGGTCTGGCGGTCGGTGAGATCCTTCAGCGCCACGACCGGATCGAGCAGCGCGGACGGCAGCGCCAACCACCCGAGCCGGAGACCGGGGGCGAGGCTCTTGCTCGCCGTACCCGTGTAGACGAC
>DASXAI010000808.1:0-12762 GCA_036406775.1 Acidimicrobiales bacterium | reverse complement strand
CGTCGGCCAGGACCTGGCGTCGTACGGCAAGGACGTGGCCGGCCTGGGCGCCGGTTCCATCGTCCCGTTGGTCGAAGCGGTGGATCGGCGGGTCGCCCGGACCCGTCTCCTGTACCTCTACCCGTCCGATCTCACCGACGCGCTCGTCGACGCCATCTGCGCCACCGACGTGCCGTACTTCGACTTGTCGCTGCAGCACGTGTCGAAGCCGTTGCTGCGCCGGATGCGGCGCTGGGGCGACGGCGACCGCTTCCTTCGCCGTATGGCCGACATCCGCCGGCGCCGGGCCGATGCTGCCTTCCGGTCCAACTTCATCGTCGGTTACCCGGGCGAGACCGAGTCCGACCACGACGCCCTGCTCGCCTTCGTCGAGGAGGCGCAACTCGACTGGTGCGGCTTCTTCGCCTACAGCGAGGAGGACGGCACCTATGCCGCCGCCCTCGACGACAAGGTCGAGGACGGGCTGGCCGCGGAGCGCCTGGCCGAGCTGCGCGAGCGCCAGGACGCCATCACCGCCGCGCGGCGCGACGCCCTCATCGGCACGACCGTCGACGTGCTCGTCGACTCGCCGGGTGTCGCCCGGAGTCACCGCGAGGCGCCCGAGATCGACGGCATCGTGCAGGTGCCCGACGACCTGACCGTCGGCGGGATCCACCGCGTCGACGTCGTGGATGCCCTCGGTCCCGACCTGATCGCCGTGCCGGCGGCATGACGTCGATCCCATGACTTCGACCTATTCACCCGACGCCATCAAGACGTGGGCCAACGCCGTCACCGTGGCCCGGGTGCTCGTCGCCCCGATCCTGTTCGTCATGATCGACGGCAGCGACGGGTCGTGGGAGGCGCTCGTCGTGTGGTTCGTGCTGTGCGCCAGCGACGGCATCGACGGGTGGCTGGCCCGGCGCCACGGCGTCACCCGGTCGGGCGCCTTCCTCGATCCGCTGGCCGACAAGGTGCTGGTGCTCGGCGCCATGTTCACCCTCGTCCGCTACGACGTGTTCTGGGTCGTGCCGGTGTTGATCATCGCCGCGCGCGAGATCGTCATCAGCGTCTACCGCACTGTGGCCGGGCGTCATGGCGTGAGCGTGCCGGCCAAGCGGCTGGCCAAGGCCAAGACGCTGTGCCAGCAACTCGCCGTCGGCATCGCGCTGGCGCCGCCCTTGGCCCACACCCGGTGGCTCTACAACACGTTCCTCTGGATCGCGGTCGTGCTCGCAGTCGTCACGGGCGCCCAGTACCTCATCGCCGCCCACCGAGCCGGACGCCCGGCGCCGCCGCCCGGGGTGATCACGGCCCCGTGAGCATCCGCTGCGAAGTGCTCGCCGTGGGGACCGAGCTGCTCCTCGGACAGATCGTCGACACCAACTCGGCGTGGATCGGCGAGCAGTTTGCCGCCAACGGGATCGACTGCCTGTTCCAAGCCAAGGTCGGCGACAACCACGCCCGCATCGTGACCGCGTTGCGCGACGCGCTGGGCCGAGCCGACGCCGTGCTCGTGTGTGGCGGGCTCGGTCCGACCCACGACGACATCACCCGCGAGGCCATCGCCGACGTGATGGGGACCACGCTGAAGCAGGACGACGCCGTAGCCGACACGATCCGGGCCATGTTCGCGGCGCGCGGCCGGCGGATGGCCGAGAACAACCTGCGCCAGGCTCTCGTGCCCGTCGGCGCCACCGTCATCCCCCAGACCCGAGGCACGGCGCCCGGGCTCATCTGCCCCGTGGGCGACGCCGTGGTCTACGCCGTCCCCGGCGTCCCGCACGAGATGCAGGACATGTTGACCCGCGCCGTCCTGCCCGACCTGCGCCGCCGGTCCGGCGACACGTCGGTGATCGCCAGCCGGGTGCTGCGGACCTGGGGCGAGAGCGAGAGCGGCCTCGACGAGCGCCTGCGCGACGTCATCACCCGCCTCGACGAGGTCGGCAACCCCACGCTCGCCTTCCTCGCCAGCGGGTGGGAGGGGCTCAAGGTGCGCCTCACGGCCAAAGCCGCGACCCTTGCCGCCGCCGAGGCCGTGCTCATCCCGTGGGAGACGCAGATCCGAGAGCTACTCGGCCCGCTCGTGTTCGGGGCCGACGACGACACCATGGAGTCCGTCACCCTCGACCTGCTGCGGGCGCGGGGCCTCAGCCTCGGGCTGGCCGAGTCGGTCACGGGCGGTCTCGTCGCCGCCCGGATCACCAGTGTGCCGGGCGCCAGCGAGGTGTTCCGCGGCTCCGTCGTGAGTTACGCCAGCGAGGTCAAGTACGACCTCCTCGGCGTGCCCGAGGGCCCGGTCGTCACCGCCGAGGCGGCCGCCGAAATGGCGGTGGGCGCCCGCCGGTCCCTGGGCGCCGACATCGGCCTGGCTCTCACCGGTGTCGCCGGCCCGGACGAGCAGGAGGGTCAGCCGGTAGGCACGCTCCATGTCGGCATCGCGTCCGACGACGGCGTCACCACGGCGTCGTTGCGCCTGCCCGGCACACGCGACCAGATGCGCCAGTTCAGCGTGATCTCATCGCTCGACCTGCTGCGCCGCCAGCTCCTCGGGCTGGGCTGACGATCTGATGGCGCGCCTGTTCGTGGCGCTCTGGCCGCCAGCCGAAGTGCTCGACGCGGTGGAGGCGCTCCCTCGCCTCCCGCTCGCCGGCGCTCGGTGGACCACCCGCAAGCAGTGGCACGTGACGCTGCGATTCCTCGGCTCGGCCGACGTCCGGGTGGCGATCGCCGCCCTCGACAACCTGGTGGCGGCGGCGTGCACAGCATCGCTCGGGCCTCGGCCGACGCGCCTCGGCCGCGGCGTGCTCATGCTGCCCGTGGCCGGGATCGACGACCTCGCCGCCGCCGTCGTGCAGGCCACCGCCCACGTCGGCGTGCCGCCCGACGCCCGCCCGTTCCGCGGTCACCTCACGCTGGCCGAGTCGCGCCGTGGCAAGCCGCCCAAGCTCGACGTCGAGCTCCGAGCCCGCTGGCCCGTCACCGAGGTGGCGCTCGTGGAGAGCCACCTCCACCCGGCCGGTGCCGTGTACGACACGGTGCACACCCTGGCGCTGATGTTGCCGGATGCCGCCGCCCCGCGCGAGCGGAATCGATCGTGACCGTCGGCCGCACCGACGCCGGCGCCGGGCCTGTGGCTGTCGGCTCCGCGGCTCCCGGCTCCGGGCCTGTGGCTGTCGGCTCCGCGGCTCCCGGCTCCGGGCCTCTGGCCGGCGTTCGGGTTCTCGAGCTCGGCAGCTTCATCGCCGGACCCTTCGCCGGCCAGCTCCTCGCCGACTACGGGGCCGAGGTCATCAAAGTCGAGCCGCCGGGGGAGGGCGACCCCATGCGTCGCTGGGGCATCACCCTCGACGGCGAAAGCCTGTGGTGGCCCGGCATCGCCCGCAACAAACGCTCCGTCGCCATCGACCTCCGCCACGAACGGGGCCGGGATCTCCTCGCCCGGCTCATCGACCACGTCGACGTCGTGCTGGAGAACTTCCGGCCCGGTCGGTTGGAGGAGTGGGGCCTCGACTACGCCACCGCCGCCGTCCGCAACCCCGGCCTCGTGATGGTGCACGTCTCGGGCTTCGGCCAGACCGGTCCCCGCGCCGGTGAGGCCGGTTTCGGCAGCATCGGCGAAGCGGTCGGCGGTATTCGCTTCACCACTGGAAGTCCCGACCGCCCGCCCTCGCGCTGCGGCATCAGCCTCGGCGACTCGCTCGCCGCGCTCTTCGCCGTCATCGGCACTGTGGCCGCGCTCCACGAGCGTCAGCGCAGCGGTCGCGGCCAGGAGGTCGATGTCGCCATTTACGAAGCGGTGGCGGCCCTCATGGAGTCGACGATGGCCGACTTCGAGCTTGGCGGCGTCCTTCGCACCCGCACGGGCAGTGTGCTCGCCGGCGTGGCGCCGTCCAACGTGTACCCGACCGCCGACGGCTCGAGCGTCATCCTGGCTGCCAACGCCGACGCCGTGTATCGCCGGCTGTGCACGGCGATGGGCCGTCCCGACCTCGCCACCGATGAACGCTTTGCCAGCCACGCCGCCCGCGGCGCCAACATGGCGGCCCTCGACGCCGAGATCGCGGCGTGGAGCGCCACCTACGACGCCGAAGACCTGCTCGCCCGGCTGGCCGATGCCGGCGTGCCGGCGGGCGAAATCTTCACCGCCCAGAACATGCTCCATGACGAGCACTACCAGGCCCGCGACATGGTCGTCCGCCTGCCCCGCCACGACGGACGGACGGTGCCGACGACCGGCATCGTGCCCAAGTTCTCCCGCACGCCAGGGGCCGCGCCTGCCGGCGGGCCGCGGCTCGGCGAGCACACCCAGCCCGTCTTGCGAGACGCCGGCGTGAGCGACGCGGAACTGGCCGAGCTCACGGCACTCGGCATCATCGCTTCGCCTCCACCCGTTGCGGCGGGCCAGGATGGGTGACGTGCTTCCGTCCAGCGTGGAAATCGTCGAAGTCGGCCCGCGCGACGGCCTCCAGGACGAGCCCGTCCTGGTGCCCACCGATCGCAAGCTCGCCTACATCGCCGCTGCCGTGCGCGCCGGTGTTCGCCGCATCGAGGTCGCCAGCTTCGCCCACCCGACGCGGGTCCCCCAGATGGCCGACGCCGAAGCCGTGATCGCCGGTCTGGATCGCGCCGATGACGTCTCGTACATCGGGCTGGTGATGAACGCGCGCGGCATGGACCGCGCCATCGCCAGCGGCATCGGCGAGGTCAACACCGTCGTCATCGTCACCGACTCGTTCAGCCAGGAGAACCAAGGCATGAGCTCGCGCGAGGCGGTGGCCATGGCCGCCGACGTCGCTCGGCGGGCGCGCCAGTCCGGCATCCGAGTCGGCGTCACGTTGTCCGCCGCGTTCGGTTGCCCCTATGAAGGCGTGGTCGACCCTGACCACGTCGTCGATGTGGCCACGGACGTTGCCGCCGCCGGCGTCGACGAACTCTCGCTCGCCGACACCATCGGCTCCGCTGTCCCCAACCAGACCGAGGACTTGACGGCTGCGGTCCGGACCGCCACGCGCCTGCCCGTGCGCGTGCATCTCCACAACAGCCGCAACACCGGCCTGGCCAATGCCGTGGCCGCGCTCGCCGGCGGTGCCGCCGCGCTCGACTCGAGTCTGGGTGGCATCGGCGGCTGCCCGTTCGCGCCGGGCGCCACCGGCAACGTGCCCACCGAAGACCTCGCCCACATGCTGGCCCGTATGGGCGTAGAAACGGGCCTCGACGTGCCCGCGCTCCTCGATGCGGTGCCCCTCGTCGAGGAGATCACCGGACACCCGGCCGTGGGCATGCTCTCGCGGGCAGGTCTGTTCCCGCGGCGCGCCTGACCACCAGCCGCACTGACAGGCGGCTCGCAGCGAGGGCGCGCCGCGGCAAGCGTCGGCGCCTGGAGTCGGTTGATGGCGGGGCCTGCCGGCAGCGTCACGGCGGCGCCCGCTCCGTCGGCATCGAGCCGGGATGATCAGGATGACCCGGCGGGACCATGGGCCGAGTGCCTCCGCCGGCGACGAGCGCCCAACCGTGATTCGTCTTGAGCCGGTGGTCGTGCCGGCAGAGGCGGTCGAGTTCGCCGAGAACAGTGTGATGGGTCTCGGACCACGGGAGCCGGTGGTCGACCTCGGTGTGCGTCCAGAGCTGTTCACAGCCTTCGCGGCTACACGTCGGTTGTGTCCACATCAGCGCGACTCGTTGGGCCGCGGATGGGCCGCGACCGAGGTGGACGACGGTGGTGACGTCTTGGCCGCGGGTGATCACGAGATCGATGACCGCGTCGCCGAGCAGATCTCGGGCGACTCGGACCGGAATGGGGCCCACGCCGGTGATCTCGCACCGTTCATCATTGTCGGTGGCGCCGC
Source organism: Acidimicrobiales bacterium (assembly GCA_036406775.1). Taxonomy (GTDB): domain Bacteria; phylum Actinomycetota; class Acidimicrobiia; order Acidimicrobiales; family Ilumatobacteraceae; genus DASXAI01. Next base: position 6,934 of record DASXAI010000808.1, on the reverse strand, counting down.
GTATCAGTGCTTCCACGTCGACACGCAGCACGGCCCGGTACTTGTGGCCCTGCCGCCCACCGCCTCGACCGCTGCACAAGCCGACGAGCGCATCGAACTGGTAGGCACCGTGAGGCTCTTGTCGGCCTTCCGTATACGCCTGTCGGAACAGCGCGTCGGCCGCCGCTTGGAGCGCGGCCGTGACCTGTGCGCCGGCATCGGCTGGGCCGCGGGCGTGGAGGTTCCATGCGCCTTCGGCGTCCGTGTAGGTCCGCACCAGCCGCTCCCGGCGGATGCGGGCGTATCGGGCATCGGCATCAGGATCGGCCGCCGCCTTGGTGCGAGCGCACTCGTCGCGTAGGGCACGCAGGGACGATCGTTCTGCCGCGGCGAGGAGGCGTGCCTCGGCGCCCGGGTCGGCGGCGGCCGCGTCCGTGACCGCCGCCGCCTGCGCCACCGAGAGGCCACCCTGGCGCAGTGCGTCGTCGGTGGCCGGGAGCCGCTCGAGTCGCGTCGACGCGGCGAGCTCGCTGTGGGCGGCCGCGGCCGTGCTGCCAGCGGTGCGAGCGAGCCAATCGGCCGCCGTACGGTGGCCGGTCGTGCGCCAATGGTTCGACGCCTCCACTCGTGCCGCGAGTCGCAGTTTGGCGCCTGTCACGAGACGCTCCATCCGAGCGAAGGACTCGTAGACCTGGGCTACGACGCTCAACGGAATCGAGGCGGGATCGAGCGCAGAGCAGAACTGCGCCAGGTCCTCTTCTCGCCGCGATATTTGGCTGATGTCGAACATATGTTCGAGTATAGTGGCTGTGAAGCCAGAGTCAAGGGGAAGGAGGACAATCTTCGGAGAACCTAGCGAAGGGGTGTGACAACCCAGCGCAGAACACCGGACTGATCGCACGAGGCGTGGACAGGCCGGCCATGTCGGTCGGCGCGCGGCCGATATGCCGGGCAGGTGGCCCGGGTGGTCGCGCGCATCCAAGCGGTGACAGCGGCGGCGCTGCACGGCAGGTCCGGTGCAGCGGTGGCAGTGGCGACTGTGGCGTGCGGCGCCACGGCGAGGCGTTGCGGGCGGCTTGGCGACTGCGGCATGCGGGGGCGCGGCGCGGTCCAGGGGTCGGAGCGGCGAATGCGGCGACTGCACCGGTGCGGCCCGAAGGCTTGGGCATCTCGGCGGCGGGCGGCTCGACCGCGGGCGGCCCGGCGATGGCGGGTGTCTCGACGGCGCGGGCGTCGGCGTGCGAGGCTCGGCGGCGGGATGACTGCCGTGGCCGACGTCGAGTGGGCGACCGAGCGTGACGCGCTGGCGCGCTGGCTGGCGCGGGACGTGGAGCCGCACGTGCGCGAGTTCGAGCACGCCGACCGGTATCCGGTGGAGATGGTGGCGCAGATGCGGGCGTTCGGCTTGTTCGGCGCCACCATCTCGCAGGAGTTCGGTGGCCTCGGATACCCGGCGTCGATCTACGCCGAGATCGTGGAGATGATCTCCGAGGTGTGGATGTCGCTCACGGGCGTCCTCAACTCGCACCTGATGATGGCGCATCTCACGGCCCGTTTCGGTACGCCCGAGCAACGGGAGGCGTTCCTGCCGGCGATGGCGGCGGGCGACCTGCGGGGTGGGCTAGCGCTCACGGAGCCCGACTGCGGCACTGACCTGCAGGCAATCCGCACGGTGGCGCGTCGCGACGGCGACGTCTACCGCGTCACGGGCACCAAGACCTGGATCACGAATGGCGGTCAGGGCAACTGCCTGGCGGTGCTCGTGAAGACCGACCCGGATGCGTCACCACGGCACGCAGGCATGTCGATGCTGCTCATGCGCAAGGACGACGGCTACGCCACGAGCGGGCCGCTCGGCAAGCTCGGATACAAGGGCGTGGACACGGTGGAAGTCGTGTTCGATGACGTGGTCGTGCCGGTCGACCGCCTGCTCGGCGGAACCGAGGGTGTCGGCTTCCAACAGGCGCAGGGTGGCCTCGAGCTCGGGCGGATCAACGTGGCGGCCCGCGGCGTCGGTGTCGCCAACGCCGCCTTCCGGGCCGCGCTGAGCTACAGCACCCAGCGCCACACCATGGGCAAGCCCATCGGTGAGCACCAGGCCATCCAGTTGAAGCTGGCCGACATGGCCTGCCGGGTCGCGTCGGCCCGGGCTCTCACCCGTGATGCTGCGGCGGCGTTCGACGCCGGTCGGCGCTGCGATCTCGAGGCCGGCATGGCGAAGCTCGTCGGGACCGAGGCGGCGCTCGAGAACGCCACCGAAGCTCTTCGCATCCACGGCGCCTACGGCTACTCGACCGAGAACCACGTCGAGCGCTACTACCGGGACGCCCCGCTGCTGTGCATCGGCGAGGGGACGAACGAGATCCAGCGGATCGTGATCGCCCGCCAGCTTCTCGCCCGCGAGCGACAATGACGGCGCGCCTGCCGTTCGCCGGTGTCCGCATCGTCGACTTCACCGCCAACATGTCCGGGCCCTTGGCCACGATGGTGCTGGGCGACCAGGGTGCCGATGTCGTCAAGATCGAGCCGCTCGCGGGAGGCGATGCCATCCGCCACCTCGGCGTCGGCGTCGGTGACGTATCGGCCTATTTCGCCAATCTCAACCGGTCGAAGCGCTCACTGGCCCTCGACCTGGGGCGGCCCGAGGCCCGTCCGGTCGTCGACGCGTTACTCGACTGGGGCGATGTCGTCGTCCACAACTTCCGCCGGGCCGCCGCCGAGCGCCTCCGGCTCGACGCCGAGCACACCCGGGCCGGCCGGCCGCGGCTCATCCACGTCGCCGTCGACGGATTCGGCCCCGATGGCCCCTACGCCGGGCGTCCCGCGTACGACCACGTCATCCAAGCCCTCGCCGGGTACGCCGCCAAGCAAGCCGACCGCGACACAGGCGAGCCGGCCCTGATCCGCAACGGCGTCGTGGACAAGGCCACGGCGTGGACCGCGGCCCAGGCGATCTCCGCCGCCCTCTACGAACGGGCGATCACCGGTCTGGGTCAGGCCCTCGAAATCAGCATGCTCGACGCCGCCGTGGCCTTCCTCTGGCCCGACGGCATGATGAACCAGACTCAGGTCGACACGCAGCCTGATGTTCCGGACATCACCGGCAGCTTCCGGCTCACGCCGACCAGCGACGGTTCCATCTCCTTTGCCCTCGTCCACGCCCGCCAGTGGGCCCGCTTGCTGGAGGCGTTCGGTTTGGTCGACGACGAACGCCTCCGCGGTCCGGACGGGCAGCTGCAGAACCGCGGCATCGCACTGCGCGAGGTCCGTCGGGTGCTCGGCGAGATGGCGACGGCCGACGCCGTCGCCCTCCTCGCCAAGTTCGAGATCGCGGTTGCTCCCGTACTGGCCGTCGAAGACGTGGCCATGCATGAGCAAGTCGTGGCCAACGCCACCGTCGAGGAGCTCGATCATCCGATGTTGGGCCGGATTCGTCAGGCCAACCCGGCGGCGCGGTTCGCGGGCCGGCGCGTCGGCGAGTTCCGGCCGGCGCCCTCACTGGGGGAGCACGACGACGAGGTCCTGGGCGAGCTCGGCTTTTCGGCCGCCGCCATCGCCGAGCTCCGGCGCGCCGGCGTGATCAGGGCCTGAACGTCACCAGAGCTGGTCGACGTACGTGTCAGTACCGACGACGGTGCGGTAGAAGGGCGCCACGAGCCGGAGGTCGGCGAGGCCCTCCGCCTCGACCCGTTCGGTGTAGCGACGGATGCCGTCGAGCACCTGTTTGACGTCGCCGTCGACGAAGAAGATCTGCACGAGGCGGTTCTCGAGACCGGCCGCCGTCCCGAGGTGCATCGGCGCCCCATCGCGTTCCTCCGCTGACGGGCTGCTGGGCGTCCACGACGAGGCGATCTCGATGGGCGAGCCGGCGAGCAGCTCGGGCAGCGCGTCCTTGGCGAGGCGGGCGTGGAGATCGGCGGCGACCGTGCCGTCGCGCCCGTCGAACCAGACGACGACGATGCCCGGGTAGGCGTGGTCGAGCGCGAGCGCGACCGGCACGGGGTCGTCGTCCCGATAGACCGCGCCAACGTGGTTGCAGACCACGGTGTGGATGTGCCGGCGCTCGGCGAAGCCTCGACCATTGGCGTACAGACCGTGGACGTTGGCCGGCGCCCAGTCCTCGAAGTGCTCCTTGTGGTGACCTTCCTCGACCCAGTAGATCGACACATAGGAGCCGGCGTCGTAGGGCCTCGCCACCACATCGCCCTGCGGCCAGCGGAGGTCCTTCAGCTCACGCGGTGCCGCCCAACGGCTGCCGGCGTACATCCACGGGCCCACCATGCAGCCGTCGTAGTAGTGGTCGCGCTCGTACCAGCGGTTGTAGGCCTTCTCGTAGCCCCGATGCGGGTCCACCATCGTGAGCAGCATGCTGCCGACGCGCACCGGGTAGTCGTCGAGGCCACCGGCCTCCAGGGGATACGTCATGGCCGCATCGTGCCACGAGAAGGGGACCCACCGCCTAGGCTGGTCGGTTGCCCGCCCCCGTAGCTCAGCGGACAGAGCGGGGGACTTCTAATCCCAAGGTCGGAGGTTCGAGTCCTCCCGGGGGCACAGACGTCATTGCCGTGGCGTGCGGGCTCCCCGACGCCCGGGACGCACAAAGAGTTGTATCGACACGTTTCCCGCGCGCTCTTACAGACCGGGGGACGTCATTCCCTATGCCAGGTCGTCGTCCTGGCCGCCCCTTCATGTACAGGAGGCGTGAGACCATGGTCACCGGCAGGCGCAAGACGGTCGCAGTGCTCGGCGGTGGCGTCGCCGGCTTGACGGCGGCCCACGAGCTGAACCGGTGTGGCTACGACGTGGCCGTCTTCGAATCGACGGGCTGCCGGGCCCAGGATCTGGGCGGCAAGGCGCGCAGCTTCACGGGTCCGACCCATCGCGCCGGCCACCCGATGTTCGGCGAACACGGATTCCGCTTCTTCCCGGGCTTCTACAGCCACGTGATCGAGACAATGGAAACGATCCCGTTACCCGACGTCGAAGAGCACGTGGTCGACAACCTCGTCTCGTTGCCGACGTCGATGTTCTATGCCCGGTTGCCTGACGGTTTCCAGGAGGGGGCGCCGACGACGACGAGCCCGATCGCACGCGCCAAGGCGTGGATCTCGGGACTCGGTGTCTACGTGTTCCTCGGCTGGCTCATCTTCGGCTGCGCCGTCGTCTGGTACCGCGCCATGCCGCCCCTCGCGTGGGTTCTGTGGCTGGCCGGTCCGATCGCCTGGTTCCTCGTCCGCACCGTCGTCTTCGTGTCGACCGAGCCCGGGTGCACCTGGCTCGCCATCCCCCTGCCACCGGATGGCACGACGCGACCGCATCGGGTCCAGGGCTGGCTGCTTCGGCTCCACGGCTGGTGGCGCTACCTCGCGGTCGTGCTGGCCCTGGCTCCGCTCCGTGTCGTCGGCGATCCCGCCCGCGCGGTGCCGCTCGTGCTGCTGTTCATCGGGCTCGCCTGGTGGTATCCCGCGCTGGCGACGGTTCGGTTCCTGTGGGGCAGCATCCTTCACAAGATCCCGCCCGGCGTCCGCCCGGGAGCGCTGGAATCGGCGGCCGCCTCACTGCGGATCGCCGCCGTGATCACGGCGTCGGAGCGGCGCAAGTACTCCCAGTGGGAGCGAGAGAGCTGGTGGTCGTTCATCGGCGCCTATCGTTACTCGCGGCCCTTCCAGCTCGCCTTCGCCACCGGCCTGACTCGTAGCTTCGTGGCGACGAGGGCCGAACGGATGAGCGCTCGTACCGGAGCATCGATCCTCGCCCAACTCCTGTACGACATCAGCCCCACGCTCCTCGACCGAAACCCGGCCGATCGCGTGTTGAACGGGCCCACTCATGAAGCTTGGATCACGCCCTGGGTCCGGAAACTGAGAGACGACGGCGTTCGCTTCAACGAGTTCAGGGTGAACAGCGAGTTGATTCCTGTCTCCCGGGTGGAGGTCACGGAGTTGTGTCTCCGCGAGCCGCACGACGTCAAGGCGCCTCGCGTTGGCGGGTTCACGTACCTCGGCCCCGGCAGCGAGATCCCCGAGCTTGCTCCCGAGGAGTTCGACTACTACGTCTTGGCGGTATCGGGCACGGCGGCGCAACGGATCTTGGCCAATTCAGACGAGCTCATCCGAGCCGATCGCGACGTGAGTGACCTGAAACCCGTGGCGGAGCAGGTGGGTGTTCGGCCGGACCGCCGCAGTCGGATCGAAAAGGGACCGGCGTGCGTCAAGAACGACCGCGACCTTCCCTACCTCGACGGGATCTTCAGTCTCGACTTCGGATGGATGACCGGCCTGGTGTACCACCTCGAGCAGGAGGTCGAGCTCCCGAAAGCGCACCTCCTGTGCCTCGAGTCGGAGTGGGCGCTGACCGCGATCGATGTCGGGCAGGTCTGGGGCAAGCGCAGGATCTCCCCGTGGCAGTCGGTCATCTCCGTCAACGTGTCCGACTGGTTCTCTCCGTCCGCGGAGGCGCTGCCGGCGCGCTTCGAATCGCTGGACAACGTGCGCAAGGAGACATGGCGCCAGCTCCAGGCCCATGTTCCGGAGCTACGTCGTATCGACGGTGTTCCTCCCTTCGTCCCGGACAAGGCGATCAACGATCCCGACCCTGTTGCGCTCGTCGAACGCATGCACCACCTCGTCGGCCCCACGTCGGCCACTGCGACGTTGGAGAATCTCGCGCTCACCAACAACGAGACGCTGCTCGTCAACACCGTCGGCTCGTGGGACAACCGTCCGACCGCCCAGACGGCCTTCGCCAACCTGGTGATCGCCGGTGACTATGTGCGGACGTGGACCGACTTCGCCTCGATGGAGTCCGCCAACGAGGCCGCTAAACACGCGGTGAACGTGATCCTGGCGCACGACGAGAACTCGGCGGCGCCCTGCAAGGTGCAACCACTGAAGGTTCCGAGGGAACTGAAGGGACCCGTCAGGTGCGTCTCTGCCCTCGACTGGTGCGCGGTCCG
>DASXAI010000807.1:0-1899 GCA_036406775.1 Acidimicrobiales bacterium | reverse complement strand
GGCTGATCCCCGCCGGCGTGGTTACGGCCGTCGACAATGACGACCGCAAGGTGAACGTCGCCATGACCAAGGACGAAATCAAGCAGGCGCCGGACTTCGACGAGCACATGACCGCCGACGACGATGCCTACTACGACAAGTACGCCAGCTACTACGGGCGCTACGGCTCGTAACGCATCCTTCCTGACGGGGAGGAGGTGGCGACACCTCCTCCCCGTTTCGCGTTCTCAGACGTCGCCGGGCCAGGCGAACGTCCACACTTCGGTCGGTGTCTTCGGCAGCACGCGCAGGCCTGCCGCCACGTCCGGCTCCCGCTCGACGGGGAGGCACAGCCGGCGGCGGGCGACGGTGACGGCGTCCTCGAACGACCGCAGGTGCGGCCGGCCGGGCGCCTGCTCCACCACCGGCTGGATGTCGAGCTCGTTGAGCACGGCGAGGAAGTCCCCCGCGGTGGGGCCGGGCGGCCGTTCGAGCTTCCAGAAGTGCCGCCACAACGGACCGAGGGGTCGGAGCGGGTGCACCGCACCGAGCTCGACCACGACCCGCCGGCGAGCTCGGCCGGTGAGCTCCACCACGAACGCCACGATGTCGCGGGCGTTGTAGACGACGTGGTGGCACACCACGACGTCGGCCGACGGCACTTCGGAGGCGACGGTGGGCCACTCCCCCAGCACCGCCTCGAACGGGACGAGGCGGCGGGTGCAAGCGGCGCGGAAGGCGGTCAACATGGCCGGCGTGCTGTCGACGCCGATGAGCAGGCCGGCCGGCGGCACGAGCGCCAGCGATGCCGCCCCGGCGCCACAGCCCACGTCGAGGACCGAGCCGTCGTCGGGCAGCGCCTCCAGCGCCAGCCGGCGGGAGGGGGTGTCCTCGGGCGGCCCGACCGGCGCCTCCACGCACACCGGATCGATGTGCCAGGGATCCTCGGGCGCTTGGAACAGGATGTCGTCGGGGATCGTCCACCCGTCGAGGAGCTCGGCCCACCGCTTCGCCGCGCTGTCCACGCGCGGGCACGATACGCCTGCACGCGCGGCAAGCCCCTGGATACGGCACACTTTCGGATGTGGGAACCCGCATCCTGACGGTCGAGGACGACGAGCGCATCCGCACGGCGGTCAAGATGGCGCTCGAGGACGAGGGCTAGACCGTCGAGGAGACCGCCAGCGGCGAGGAGACGATCGACGCCTTCGGCCGTGAACCCGCCGACGTCGTGCTGATCGACATCATGCTGTCGGGCATGGACGGCTTCGAGCTGTGCCGGTCGCTGCGCCGCTCGAGCGACGTGCCGATCGTGATGGTGACGGCCCGGGCCGACACCCACGACGTGGTCGCCGGACTCGAAGCGGGCGCCGACGACTACGTGACGAAGCCGTTCGTGGTGAAGGAGCTCGCGGCGCGCATCCGTTCCGCGTTGCGGCGGGCGCGCCGGCCCGAAGCCGCGCCCGAGCGGTTCCTATTCGGAGACCTCGAGATCCGGCCGGAGGCCGGCGAGGTGCGCGTGGCGGGAGAACTGTCGCAGCTCACGAAGACGGAGTTCCGCTTGCTGTGCGAACTCGCCGGGCATGCGGGGATGGTGCTCAGCCGCGAACAACTCCTCGAACGCGTGTGGGGCTACGACTACTTCGGTGACGGACGGCTCGTCGACGCGCACGTGCGCCGGCTGCGCACGAAGATCGAGCGCAACCCGTCGGAACCGCAGCATCTCGTGACGGTGCGCGGCCTCGGGTACAAGCTGCAGGGATGACGTCGGCCCCGGCGGCGACACCGGCGCGACCGCGACGACGCGGGCTGCGCTTCCGCGTCACCCTTGCGTTCGCGCTCGGCGCGATGCTGCTGACGACCGTCCTCGCCGCATTGACGTACGGCCTCACGTCGACGTACCTCGTGCGGCAACGGCAG
>DASXAI010000806.1:0-9369 GCA_036406775.1 Acidimicrobiales bacterium | reverse complement strand
CAAGTCCGATCCGAACCCGGACCAGAAGCCGTACCAGGGGCCCGATAGGTCATCGGTGCCGGTGTGGACGGCCAGCCAGCGCCCAACGACGGACGCGTCGAGGGCCCAGGCCACCGTACCGGCCAGCAGGACGGCGATGATGACGCCCAAGCCGAACAGCCGCCATCGCACACCGCCGTTGGTAGGAGTCGGGACGGGCTGGTCGTAGTGCTGCTCGATCGCGGTCATACCTCGCCTCGCTTCTCCATCATCTTGAGCGAGATCCATCCCGGCAGCATCACGAGCCAGTACGTGATGAGCCGGTAGATCAGGACGGCGGGAGTCGCCTGTGCCACCGGGACCCCGATGCTGGTGAGCCCGGCGATGAGGGCCGCCTCGACCGCGCCCAAGCCTCCCGGGGTGGGCGACGCGCTGGCCACCACGGAGGCGCCGATGTAGGCGGCGCCGAGCGGGCCGATCGCCGGGACCGGACCGAAAGCGGCCAGGGCGATCACGAGCGCCACGAAGTCGGTCAGCGCCCGCCCGAAGCCACCGCCGAACATCGCCAGCAGTCGCAACGGGCTGCGGGCGACCTCCGCGAGGCTCGTGCGCACACCCTTGAGGAACGGCCGCACCTTGTCCTTGAACATCTTCCGGCCGCGCGGCGTGATCAGGAAGATGATCAGGGCGATCAGGATGACGGCCACGACGACTCGGACGGCCGTCGACGAGGGCAGCGACAGCGAGACGCCGCTCGCGCCCCGGCCGGCCCACGTGAAGAACAACAGCACCAGCACCACGTTCACGATGGCTTCGGTAGCGGACGTGAGCCCGACGGTGGCGGTCGCGGTGGCGGCGTCCACGCCGGACACCTGCAAGTAGCGGGCGTTCACGGCCATGCCGCCGACATTGCTCGGCGTCACGCGGTTCATGAACGCGGCGGCCATCTGACAGCGGTACGTCGCGAAGAACGCGAGGCGCACCGAGCACGCGCCCAACAGCTCGAAGGTGGAGCCCACGTAGAGCAGCAGGGTGAGTGGGAGCATGGCGAGCAGGAAGCCCGGCTCGGCTTGGCGCAACGCCTGGAAGGCGTCGCCGGCGTCGGCCAGCTTCGGCAGCAGGACCCACATCGCCACGAACGCGCCGAGAACGGCGACGAGTGTCCGGGGCGAGACCCGCTCCAGCTTGGCCAGCTCCACGGGCGGCGCCCCGGTCACCTCTGAAACCCGTTGGCTGAGGTCCTGCAGGAGCGCCTTCTTTCCATGCAGGCGGCGCTGGCTCTCGCGACTGAGGGCCAACGGCTGCAGGTACGGCAACGCCTTGGCGAGTTCGTCCCTCCCGAGTGCGGCCTCGGCCGTGGTCACCGCTCGCTCCGAGCCGGCCACCAGCGCTACCGATGACAGTGCCTCGGCCACATCACCGGCGAGGTGCGGGGGCGGGCTGTCGACCTCGGCCTCGTCGAAGCCCACCAGCCAGACGCGCCCGGTCGAGTCGACGAGGGCGATCTCGGCGCGAAGGGCTCGATGAGCGATCCGCTGCTGATGAAGGGCGCCGACGGCGCTCCAGAACTGGCGGAGGACGTCGTCAGTGAGCCGCTCGGGCGCGAGGCGGTCGAGCGGCACGCCGTCGATCCACTCGTCGGCCACCAGGACACCGCTGACTCCGGCGGCCGTGACGGCGGCCGGTTTGGGCACGGGCACCCCGGCCTCGCCGGCCCAGAGCGCCACGAATGCCTTGTGCTCGGCATCCTGGCGGAGCGAGGTGAACACGTGCTGCTCGCCGACGCTGCGCAGGCGGATGGCGGTGTAGGCGCGGTACACGAGATCGAGCCGCCGGTCTTCGCCGTCGCGGATGCTGACATGCAGCACGCGCCCGTCGACGGCCTCGGCCCGGTAGGCATGGGCCAGCGAACCCCCGGTCGCGATCTGGCTGACCCGCGCCAGCGGGATGCCGGCTCCACCGAGGGCGGCGGCGACGTCGGCGCCACGCGGACTGCGGTCGGGCCCGCCGAGCAACAGCAGGATGGCGGCACCGGCGGCGACCCCGGCCGTCAGCGCGAACAGGAGGTCGAGGGCGAGCGTGCCGCTGGTGCCGGCCCGCAGGAGGGCCAGTACGACCAGCAGCACACCGGCCGCTCGCCGCCAGCGGCGCGAGGCCCAGGCACCGGCGACAGTGGCGACAGCGGCGACGGCGGCCAGATACTCCGAGGACGGAAACGACGTCTGGGCCAGCCAGTTCTCGGTGGTCGCGGTGAGGTGCCACGCCGGCGGGTGGGCGTCCTCCAGCGCGAACGTCGCCGCCAGCCAGGCGCCGAGAAAGGCCAGCCCGGCCGCCAGGACGACGGCCAGGAGCAGGCGGAACCGGCGCCGCAGGAGCAGGACGATGACGATGGCGACCGGCGCGGCGATGGCCGCGACCTGCGTGACGCCCACCAGCGCCGTGCGGGCCGCCGCGGGGAACGAGGCGACGCTCTCGAGCACGCCGGCCTGGAAGGTCGTCACGCCGTCACGAAGCGCGACGGCAAGGGTGTACCCGACCACCAGCAGCACCACCGCCCCGACGAGCCGCACGACGTCCGAGGGGCTGCGGATGCGCCGAGGCCGGGGCAGGTCCTCGATGACCGGCGCCGATCCGGCCGGCGCGGGACGCGCGGGAGCCGCAGTCGACTCCAGCGCGACCGGTGAAGTCACGACGCGTCAGCCTCCCGAGCGGTGTCCCACGAACGGTGCCCGAACGCGGGCGCCGGTCGCATCACGCGATGACGTGATTCGGACCCGAACCTGGTGCAGACACACGTGACCGCGGGATGCATTCGCCCCCGCACCAGGGTCATCGTGGGGACACCCGTCCCAAGGAGGTCTGCATGCTCGTCACCAATCCACTGGCTCCGAAGTCGTGGAGCCGTGAGCTCGTCCGGTCCGTGAGCAGCGGCTGGTGGGTGCTGCTGCTGAGCGGCATCGTAAGCATTGTCGCAGGTGGGATCATCCTGCTCGTCGACTGGTCGCTGAACGACCTCGCCATCTTCCTCGGCGTGCTGTTCATCGTGCGCGGCGTGTTCAACATGCTGAGCCTCCCCCTCGACGGGAGCATGCGCGGCTGGGCCGTCGCCCTCGGACTGCTCGAGGCCGGCGTCGGCATCGCGGTCATCGCCTGGCCCGATCCGACCCTGTACGTGATCGCCGCCTTCATCGGCTGGTGGATCCTGTTCAGCGGCGTCATGACCGTCGTCGGCTCCATCAGTGCGCGCAAGATCCTTCCCTACTGGGGCCTGTTCCTGGCGCTCGGCATCCTCGAAGCGGTCGTCGGTGTGTGGCTGCTCAACCGGCCCGGACTGACGTTGCTCGCCACCGTGTTCGCCATCGGGCTCTGGGCGATCCTCTACGGCATCGTGCTCACGACCGCCTCGATCGAGCTGAAGAACCTGCCCGACCACCTCGACGAGCTCGAGCGGCAGTTCGCGCCGATGTCGATGGCGTCGATGGACAAGTCCCGGCCGGTGCCGGTCGGCTGACAGGACCGAGGGCATCATGACGCTCCAGACGATCGTCGTCCCTGTCGACGGATCGACGCTCGCCCTCCGGGCGGTGCCGGCGGCGGCCACCCTGGCCGCCGCCGCCCACGCCAAGGTGCGGCTCCTGTCGGTCGCCCGCAACGACGGCGAGCTGGCGTGGGCCTACGACCAGGTCCAAACGGCCGCCGGCCGACTCCCCGCCGAGATGACGTCGGCGGCCGACGTGTTCGTCGACGGCGACCCCGTCCGCGTCCTGCTCGACACCGGGGCCGAGCCGGGGAACGTGCTGTGCTTCAGCACGCACGACCAGCCGTGGATGGCCTCGGAGCTGCTCGGCCGGGTCGGCTCCCGCGTCGTCCAGCGGGCGGCCCACCCGTTTCTGGTCGTCGCCCCCAACGGCACTCCGTCGGTTCCGGGCGACGATGTCGTCGTGGCCCTCGACGGCGTCACCGACCCGGACCCGGTCCTGTCGACGGCGGTGGAGTGGGCGCGGCAACTCGGCACCGGCTTGCGGATCGTCACGGTCTTCGAGCCGACACCGGCCGACCTCCGCCAGCCCGACCACTACTCGCGCCTGCACGGCCCTCCCAGCGATCCGGACGAGTACCTCCAGGGCGTGCAACGCGGCGTCGACCGCGCCGGCCTGACGAGCTGCACCACTGCTGCCATCGCCGACCCGGTCAGTGTGGCCGTCGGACTCGCCGAGCACCTGGCCGATCGACCGGCCTGCCTCCTCGTGCTCGGTGGACCTCGCCGCCGGCTCCGCTGGCCGAGCACCGTGGTGCGGGATCTGCTGCGGGCGTCGCCGCCACCGATGCTGATCGCGCAGTTCCACGGCCAGCTGTGACAGCCGGTCATCCGAGCCCCGACCCGTTCTGAACTACAACAGAGCCCGGATGTCTGCCACTGAGACCGTGATCGATCCCGCCGACCCGCCCGTGCTCGGCGCCAACCCGTTCGTCGGCCTGACCCGCCGGCAGGTGGCAGCGGCGACGGGGCGGCTGCTCCAGCGCATGGCCGTCGAGCCCGGCGTCGTCCTCGCCGACGGGCTCGAGGCCACGGGCGAGCTCATCAAGGTGCTGATCGGGCGCAGCCGGGTGGAGCCGGCGGCCGGGGACAAGCGCTTCACCCACGCCGCATGGTCCTCGAACCCGATGTACCGGCGGCTGGTGCAGACGTACCTCGTGCAGACCCGGGCCATGCTCGGCGTCGTCGACGACGTGGATCTCGACGCCAAGAGCCGGGAGCGGGCCCGGTTCGCGCTGTCGCTGTTCACGGAGGCGGTGGCGCCGACGAACACACTGCCGGGAAACCCGGCGGCCATGGGCAAGGCGGTCCAGACCCGGGGCCGCAGCCTCGCGAGGGGAGCTCGGCACTTCGTGCACGACGCGCGCCACAACCACTGGATGCCGTCGACTGTCGACCGTCGGCTCTTCTCCGTCGGCAAGAACCTGGTCGTCACCCTCGGCCAGGTTGTGCACCGATCCGACGTTTTCGAACTCATCCAGTACGCGCCGAGCACCGCCACGACACGGACGCGACCGCTCGTGGCCATCCCGCCGCAGATCAACAAGTTCTACATCGAGGACATCGCGCCCGGCCGGAGCCTGATCGAGCACACGGTGGCCGCCGGCATCCCGTACTTCGCCATCAGTTGGCGCAACCCGACGGCAGCGCAGCGGGATTGGGACCTCGACACCTATGTGGCGGCGTGCAAGGAGGCCGTCGAGGTGGCGTGCGACATCACGGGCTCGCCCGATGCCAACACGCTCGGCATCTGCGCCGGCGGGATCACGATGGCATGCCTCCTCGGTCACCTGGCGGCGACGGGTGAGCCGTTGGTCAACGCCGCCACCTTCATGGTCGCCGGCCTCGACACGTCCGTGGAGTCGCTGATCGGCATGCTCGCTTCGAGCGCCGCGGTCGATGCGGCCCGCGCCCGTTCGCAGCGCGCCGGCGTGCTCGACGGCAAGGACATGGCGGCGGTGTTCGCCTGGCTCCGGCCCAACGACCTCGTGTGGAACTACTGGGTCAACAACTATCTGCTCGGTCAGGACCCGCCGGCCTTCGACATCCTGTACTGGAACTCCGACACGACGCGCCTGCCAGCGGGGCTCCACTCCGACTTCCTGGATCTGTACGACAGCAACGGCCTGGCCCGACCGGGCACGCTCACGGTCCTCGGCACCCCGGTCGACCTGAGCAAGGTGAGCGCCGACACCTATGTGGTGGCCGGATCCACCGACCACATCATCCCGTGGACGGCGGCCTACCGAACCACCCAGCTCGTGGGCGGCACCAGCGAGTTCGTGCTGAGCTCGAGCGGCCACATCCAGGCCATCGTCAATCCCCCGTCGAACACGCGCTCGTCGTATCTGACGCGGCCCGGCGTGCCGCCGCCGACGGCCGAGGAGTGGCTCGAGGGGGCGACACGCCACCAGGGAAGCTGGTGGGACCACTGGTCGGCCTGGCTGGCGGAGCGCTCGGGCGAGGAGCGGCCGGCACCGGTGGTCCTGGGCGGCGCCGACCACTCGGCGCTGGATCCGGCACCGGGACGGTACGTCCACCTGCAGTGAGCCGCCTGCTGACATTCGTGCGAGTCGACGGCCACCTGCTCCGGGTCTCGATCCGGGGCGAAGGGCGACCGCTGCTGCTCGTCATGGGACTGGGCGGCAACATCGAGATGTGGAATCCGCTCGAGCAGGCTCTCGCCGCCCGAGGCGGCATCCAAACGATCGCCTACGACGCATCCGGCACGGGCGACTCCCCCGCCCGCCTCGTGCCGCTCCGCGTGCCGGGGCTGGCTCGCCAAGCGGCGCGCCTGCTGGCGGCGCTCGGCTACCCGGCGGCTGACGTGCTCGGCGTCTCGTTCGGGGGCGCCGTCGCCCAGGAACTCGCCCACACCAACCCGGAGTGCGTCCGGCGCCTTGTCCTCGCGTCGACGACCTGCGGCGTCGGTGTGCCCGGCCATCCTGTGGCGCTCGCCCTCCTCGCCACTCCGCTGCGGTACTACTCGCCGGCGTTCTTCCGCCTGACGGCCACGATGCTCTACGGGCCGACGACCAACGGTGACGGTGCGCGCCTCCGCCAGCAGATGCACGCCCGCCGTGCTCGTCCCCCGACCCTGTGGGGCTACGCCAGCCAACTGGCGGCCGGCGTGGGATGGACCAGCCTGCCCTGGCTCCACCGCTTGCACGTGCCCACACTCGTGCTCACGGGTGACGCCGACCGCATCGTGCCGGCGGTGAACGGCCGCGTCCTGGCGGCTCGCATCCCCGGCGCCCGGCTCGAGGTGGTGCGGGGTGCCGGTCATCTGCTCCTCATGGACCACGCCGAGCACTGCGCCCAGTCGATCGGCGACTTCCTCGACGGCTGAGCCGCGTTCTACGCGTGCGCGTGATTCGAACGGCTCGCCGTTCCGTCACGATGGCGAAAACGAACAGTGGGGGTGATCACGGTGAACGTCAGCAACAGGCTCGAGCACGTGGAAACGTCGATCGAGACCGCCCAAGGGATTCTCGATCGCGTCCAGCGGGTCGTGACGGGGCTGGACGAGGCCAACCAGCGCGTCGAGCGCCTGGCCAACGTGCTCCGACAGGCCGCCATCGCGCTCGTGGTCGGGGGCGTTCTCCTCGGAGCGCTCGCCATTCGACGCCACGCGCGCTGAGCGCCCGGCTCAGGCCGCTTGCAGCACCGCCGGCCCGAGCCAGTGACGTCGAGGCGGCGGCGTAGCTGCGAACTCGACGAGCGCCGGCGCGCCATCGCTGCCCAATGCGAGCCAGGCCGAGGCCGTCGTGTCTTCACACGGCACGACGGCCTGGCCCGCGTTCGAGGCGTAGATGACTCTCTTCGCGCCGCAGAACGGATCAGTTGGTGATCACGAGTTGGTCGTCGACGCTGATGACGCCCGGCGCGAGCCACGCCGAGCGCACGGCCTCCTGCCTCTCGGCATACGACCGCACCGTCCCGCTCAGGGTCACGTTCCCACCCGAGTCGGCGACCTTGATGTTGTTGGCATCGATGGCGGCGTTCCGCGCCAGCGACCCGGTGATGCCCTCGGAGATCTCCGCCGCCGGGTCCTGCGACACCGTGACGTCGTCGGTGAAGCCGGCCAAGCCCTTCAGGTGCCTGACCACGAACTCGGCGGCTTGGCGCTCGTAGTGGTGGTGCACGTTGCCGGACATCGCGACCCAGCCATCGGACACGTCGAGTCGGATCTTGCCTTTGGGAACGAGGTTGTTGGCGTCGAGGGCGGACTGGGCCGTCTTGGCCAGATCGTCGTCCAGGACCTTGCGCTCGGCGGTGTCGACGGTGATCTCGTTGAGCACGTCACGCACGCCGTTGATGCGCTTGGCGTCCTCGCCGGCGTTCCACTTCTCGTGGAAGTAGCTGACGATCCCGCTCAGCACGACTCGGCCGTCGTCGGCGGTGACGGTGATGCGTGAGGCATCGATGGCGTCGTCCCACAACAGCTCGTCGAGCACGTCGCGGGTGACCTGAGCGTTGGACATGAGGGTGTCTCCTTGGGTTCAGGGAATGGCGGCGGTGTCGGATGGGGTGGGCGGTCGCGACAAGCTGCGACTGAGGAGGCGGGCGACGACGTAGCCGAACACGAAGCCGCCGACGTGGGCGAAGAAGGCGACGCCACCGCTGTCGCCCTGCGCCGTCGACAGCAGGCCGACGTTGGCCTCGATGAGCTGATAGATGAACCAGGCCCCGAGGAAGAACCACGCCGACACCCGCACTGGGAAGATGAAGAGCAGGCCGAGGACACGGGCGTCCGGATAGAGAACGATGTACGCGCCGAGCACGGCGGCGATGGCCCCGCTGGCGCCCAGCGTCGGCACCCGGGCGTCGGCGTCGGTACCGGCCAGCAAGGTGGCAGCGGTCTGCGTGAAGGCCGCCACGAAGCCACCGGCGATGTAGAACGCCAGGTAACGCAGGCGGCCGAACGCATCCTCGACGTTGTTGCCGAAGACTGCCAGGAACAGCATGTTGCCGGCAATGTGGCTCCAGCTCGCGTGCAAGAACATGGCGGTGAACCAGCTCAACCACCACGGCTCGGGCCCGTGGCACGCCCCCGAGATGGTGCAGGGGTACAGCGACGAGTGGGCGACCGCCGAGTCGAGGTTGGGCAGCTCGTAGAACAGCCAGACGGCCACGTTGGCCGCGATGAGCAGCGTGTTGACGATCGGGAAGCGCTTGGTCGGCACTCCGTCGGACAGCGGCAGCATCAGCATCCACTGTCCTCACACCGAGGCCCGGGCGCATCACGCGGACACGTATGTCGCGGCCGGAGATCCTGGTGTCATGGCGGCGCGACACACTGGACTGCGTCAAGGTCGGGATCTCCTCGCGCGTCGCGTTGACCCGCATCGTCCTGGCGCAGGGCGGTGGCGAGGCTCGACTCAGGCGCTGACGCGTTCGTCGTCCGGCTGGCACTTCGCCACCAGGGCGGCGAGCTCGACGCGTGAGTTGATGTCGAGCTTGCGAAAGATGTGACGCAGGTGGGAGTCGACGGTGTGGCGCGAGACGAACAGGCGAGCGGCGGCCTGCTTGTTCGTCAGGCCCTGGCCCACGATCGACGCCAGCGTGCGCTCGGTGGCCGTGAGGCTGTCCCATCCGAACAGCGGCCGGCTCGCGCGGGTCGCGGCTGGGGGCGCGGGGACGGGATGGGGTCGCAGGGCCACGCGTTGCCGGTCGAACGGCGTGACAACAGGGTCGGCAGCCGCCTTCGCGCCCACCGCGTGCTCCCTGACCACGATGCGCGGTGCTCGACGCCGCCGGCACGCCCGCAGCGGCCGCCCGTCGAAGATGCCCTCCCCGGAACTACCCGGCATCGGGGCCGCGATCACCGTGTCCTGTGCGTCGGTGACCAC
>DASXAI010000805.1:0-12316 GCA_036406775.1 Acidimicrobiales bacterium | reverse complement strand
GAAGTCCGCCACCATCAGGCCCAGGTAGCTGCGCGGGCCCTCGGCGACCCAGGCCTCGCGCATGCGCCGGCCGCCCTTGCCCTTGATGTCGATGCGGTTGAGCGCGCCGGTCATGGCGTCGAAGCCGGTGGCGTAGACGATCGTGTCGAACTCGTACTCGCGCTCGGTGGTGCGCAGGCCCGTCGGCGTGATCTCGACCAGTGGTGTCGCGCGCAGGTCGACGAGCTGGACGTCGGGCCGGTTGTAGGTGGCGTAGTAGTTCGTGTCGAGGCAGGGCCGCTTGGTGCCGAGGGGATGGTCGGTGGGGCACAGGAGGTCGGCCACGTCCGGATCGTCGACGACGTCGCGGATCTTCTCCCGCACGAACTCGGCCGCCGTTTCGTTGGCGGCCCGGTCGAGGAGGAGGTCGGTGAAGGCGGCGGTCACGCCGAACAGGGTGCCGAGGCCCCAGCGCTCCTCGTAGGTGGCCCGCCGGACCTCGTCGTCGACCTCGAGGGCGCCGTGTTCGGGCAGGTCGAGCGGGATGCCGGCCCGCGAGCCGCGGGCGGCGTCACGCAGGGCCGGATACGTCGCCTTGGTCGCTTCCATCACGCCGGCGGCCAGCGCCGCGTTGTGAGCCGGATAGCTGAAGTTGGGCGTGCGTTGGAACACGGTGAGATCCGCGGCCTGTTCGGCGATGAGCGGGATCGACTGCACGCCGGACGAACCGGTGCCGATCACGGCGACGCGCCGGCCGGTGAAGTCGACGCCATCGTGGGGCCAGCGGGCCGTGTGGTACGACTCGCCCTCGAACCGGTCGCGCCCCGGCACTTCCGGGTACTTCGGATGCGACAGGCAGCCGGTGGCCATGATGCAGAACCGGGCCCGCACCACTTCGCCCGTGTCGGTGGCGACGGTCCAGACGGCGTCGTCCTCGTCGTACTCCATCGACGTCACCCGGGCGGAGAACGTGATGTCCTTGCGCAGGTCGAACCGGTCGGCGACGTGGTTCACGTAGCGCAGGATCTCGGGCTGCGGGGCGTAGCGCTCGGTCCAGTCCCACTCCTGCTCGAGGTCGGGCGAGAAGGAGTACGAGTACAAGACGCTCTCGACGTCGCAGCGGGCGCCGGGGTAGCGATTCCAGTACCACGTGCCGCCGACGTCGCCGCCGGCCTCGAACACCCGCGTGCTGAGGCCCAGCTCCCGCAGCCGGTGGAGCATGTACAGACCCGCCAGCCCGGCACCGACTACGACAGCATCGACAGTCTCATCAGCCATGGCCTTCGTAGGGTACCGCCGGGGTCTCGCGGGGCTTCAGTCGAGAACTTCGGAGAGCTGCATCACCGCGGTGGCATGTCGAACGTGACGCCGTCGCCCGCCGGGTAGATCACCGTGAGTTTGTGGATCGGCCGAGCCTACGATGCATGGACGGATCCAAGGGGGTGCGATGGCACTGGCGAAGCCGATCGAGCCGATCACGGCCGACGACGAGTTCATCCGACGGGCATTGGAGGACGCCGACATGCCGGCGTTGCTGCCGGCGTTGGCCTACATCACGGGGGATATGAGCCTGCTCCGTGACGACGTCCGCATCGACCCCACCCTCATGATCATGGACCAGGGCGGCCTGACGCCCGAACAACTCGCGACGGCGCGCCAGGTGGCCTTTGACGCCATCGTGGCGTTCCGCGACGCCGGCAGCCGGCCGGTGCCCCCCATCGAGGGGGCCGCCCTGGCTCGCATCGTGGAATACATGGCGGGCGGGCTCCCGATCGGCCAGTACATGGAGATGGCCCACGAGGAGCTGGCCCTCACCCCCGACGACGAGCGGGGTGTCCACTGGCGGAAGCAGGACGTAGCCCCTCAGCGCGAGTTCCTCGTCGCCGTCATCGGCGCCGGCATGTCGGGCATCGTGGCCGCCTTCCGGCTGCAGCAGGCCGGCGTGCGCTACGTGGTGCTCGACAAGAACCCCGACGTGGGCGGCACGTGGTTCGAGAACACGTATCCGGGCTGCCGGGTCGACATCCCGAACCACTACTACAGCTACTCGTTCGCCCAACGCGACGACTGGCCGTACTTCTACTCGCCCCAGCCCGAGCTGCACCGGTACTTCGAGCAGTGCGTCGACGAGTTCGGCATCCGTCCCAACATCCGTTTCAGCACGGAAGTCACGTCGGTGGCGTGGGACGAGGACTCGGGCACGTGGACCTTGGAGCTACTCGGCCCGGGCGGCACGGAGGAGACCCTCACGGCCCACGCCGTGATCAGCGCCGTCGGCCAGCTCAACCGGCCCCAGCTGCCCGCCATCGAAGGCCGCGACAGTTTCGCCGGGCCCGCCTTCCACTCGGCGATCTGGGACCACAGCGTCGACTTGACGGGCCAGCGGGTCGGCGTGATCGGCACCGGGTGCAGCGCGGCCCAGTTCGTCCCGATCGTGGCCGAGGACGCCGCGATCGTCGAAGTCTTCCAGCGCACCCCCAACTGGATGTTCCCGCAGCCGCACTACCACTCCGAGGTGCCGGCCGGTTTCCAGTGGCTGCTCTCGAACATCCCGGCCTACCGGCAGTGGTACCGGTTCTGGCTGTTCTGGCGCTCGGCCGAGACGCTGCGACCCATGGCCGAGGTCGACCCGGCGTGGCCGCACCAGGAGCGGTCGGTGAGCGAGCTCAACGACCTGCTGCGAGCGATGCTGGTCGAGGCCATGGAGGCGCAGTACGCCGATCGTCCCGACCTGTGGGAAAAGGTGCTGCCGCAGTACCCACCGGCGGCCAAGCGCATCATCGTCGACAACGGCGCCTGGGGCACGGCCCTGCACCGCGAGAACGTGCGGCTCACCACCGACGCCATCGACCGCATCACGCCCGAGGGCGTCGTCACGGCCGACGGTCAGCTGCACGAGTTCGACGTGCTCGTGTACGGCACCGGGTTCCAGCCGTCGCGCTTCCTCACGCCGATGAAGGTCGTGGGGCGGGGCGGCGTCAACATCCACGAGCAGTGGGACGGCGACGCCCGCGCCTATCTCGGCATCACGGTGCCCGGCTTCCCGAACTTCTTCGTGCTGTACGGGCCCAACACCAACATCGTGGTGAACGGCAGCATCATCTGGTTCACCGAGTGCGAGGTGCGCTACGTGATGGACTGCCTGCGCACCGTTCTCGCCGGCGACCACGCCGCCCTCGACTGCCGGCGCGACGTGCACGACCGCTACAACGTCGAGATCGACGCCGAGAACCTGCGGATGGCATGGGGCGTCTCCAACGTCAACAGCTGGTACAAGAACGCCAAGGGGCGCGTCGCCCAGAACTGGCCCTTCCCGCTGCTCGAGTACTGGCACCGGACCCGCCACGTCGACGTCGCCGACTACGAGGTCCTGTAGGTCAGCTCACGCGGTAGACCGCCGCGCGCCATAGATCCTCGCCGTAGCGGCGCACTACGCCGGTGGCGCGATCGACCTCGAGCTCGGCCTCGAACCGACCGCTGGCGTAACGCCAGCGGTCGTCGGCCAGGCGGGTGTACGTCTGCTCGCTGGCCACGACGTCGAGCTCGGGGAAGCGCACCCACGCCGCCGTGATGGTGCTGCTGGCGCCGACGGCGAGGCCGAGGCGCCGGATCGGGAGCGTGTTGGTGGCCGGCGTCCATCCGAAGTCGACGTCGAGGGCGCCGGCGAGGTGATCGGCGGGCTCGTTGTCGAGGCGCCACCGTTGCTGACCGTCCACCGCGAGGGCGAGGCGCCGTGTGCCGTCAGGCGTCGTGATGACGGCCTGGGCCGAGCGGGTGCGACCAGCAGCATCGGCGTAAACCGTCCACTGGATCTGGCCGGCTTGGTCGCCGACAGGCAGCACGGCCGTGCCGACGAAGACCGTGCCATCGTCGGTGAGCGAGATCGAGCAGTGCTCGCTGCTGGCCAGCTCGTTGCTGTGCCACAACACCTCGACGTGGCTCACAGCAGCGTGAGGCCGCCGTCCACCGGGAGCACCTGGCCGGTGATGTAGCTGGCGTCGTCCGACAGCAGGAACACGGTGGCGCTGGCGACCTCCCACGCCGTGCCCTGACGGCCCAGTGGCACGGGGGTGCGGTCGCGCGAGGCCCGGCCGCGCGAAGCCATCCGGCCCATCGGCGTGTCGATGAGGCCGGGTGCGATGACGTTGGCGCGGATGCGGCGCCGGGCGCCCTCCATGGCGACGTGCCGGCACAGGCCGAGCAGTCCCGCCTTCGACGCGTCGTAGGCGGGCACGCGCGTGCCCGGTTGCAGCCCGGCCACGGAGCTGATGAACACCAGCGCCGCCCCGTCGGGCAGGTGCGGGAACACCGCTCGCACGACGAGGAAGTGGCCGCGGAGGTTGGTGGCGAAGGTGGCGTCCCAGTCGTCCACGCTCGTCCCGGCGAGCCGCCCGCCCCGGCCGATCCCGACGTTGAGGACGACGCCGTCGAGAGGAGTCGCCGCGGCCACCTCGCCGAGGCGCTCACAGTCGGCTTCGACGGTGACGTCGACCGCCAGCGTGGACGCCGTGCCACCCTCCTTGGCGATCCAGGACGCCGTCTCCCCGGCGGCGGTCTCGTCGCGGTCGGCGCACAGCACCTCGGCTCCCTCGCGGCACGCCGTGACGGCGATGGCGCGGCCGTTGCCGACCGGGGCGTCAGGATCGTCGGACGGCTGCGTGCCGGCGCCGACGACGAGGATCCGCCGGCCCCCGAGGCGGGGACCGGTCACGAGACCCTCGCCAGGACCAGCGGCGCGTTCACCACGGCCTAGTCTGGCCCACCCGCGACTCCGTATCTTTCACCGTGAACGATCCACTCACCTCGAAGCTCACGTGGCCCGACGACGTCGACGCCATCATCGGCGGTGACCTCACCGTTGGCCTGGCGTACGTGACGCCGGCCGGTGGCACCGTGCTCAGCGCCGTCGCCCCGATCGGCATTCACGATCGGGAGGCCGGGACCGTGGGCTTCACGACGTCGCTCGGGTTCGGGCGCAAGCTGGACCGCATCGCCCGTGACCCGAAGGTTGCGCTCGCCTACCACACCCGAGAGCACGGCTTCGCGACGCAGCCGGGCGTCGTGGTGGTGCAGGGGACGGCCACGGTGGTCCCGAGCACGGAGGAGCTCCGGGACGAGCTCACGGCCAAGGCCGAGCGGTTCCTCGGTCCGCTCAAGCGGGGCCGGTTCTGGGACCGGTGGTTGCAGGCGTACTACGACGACCGTGTGCTCGTCACCGTGCGGGCCGATCGCATCCTGTCGTGGCCCGACGAGGTGGCGACGGGCGAGCCGGCGATCATCGGCCCCCCGCTCCCGGCTGCGCCGCCGCAGTCGCCGCCGAAGAAGGGCACCGCCTCCCGTGTCGACGTGGCCAAGGCCGCGCGCAAGCTCACGCCGTCGCACCGGCTGCTGGGGTGGCAGGGCGGCGACGGCTACCCGGTGATCGTCCCGCTCCGAGCTACCGGCGGCTTCACCGACTACCTGTGGCTGCGCGCCGGTGGCGAGATCCTCCCGTCGGGCGGGCGCCGGGTCGGCGTCCTGGCCCACGAGTACCGGCCGCAGCTCGTCGGCCTGCGTTCCGCCCACGCCCTCGGGTGGCTGGACGCCACGGAAGGCGGCGAAGGCCGCTTCTATCCGCACACGATGGGTGGCTTCGCGGCTCCGCCGAACAAGACCCTGCTGCTCCTCGCCAACGGGTTCCTCGCCCGCCGCGGCCTGCGCCAGGCCGCCAAGGCCGGTCGCACCGTCCCCACCCCGCCCACCGGGCCGATGTGACGCAAGGCGACAACAGTTGGCGGTTTCCGTCACTTCGGCGGAAGGGAGAACGTTCCGCGGAACGTTTTGTCACGAACCGCGGCGGCTGAGCTTCTGCGCCACCACCGTGCGTCCGAAGTCGAAGACGAGGCCGCGGGTGCGGTGGGCGTCGTCCATCACGTCGGCGAAGGCGGTGAGGAACTGCTGGATCTCGTTGTCGCCGATGATGAGCGGCGGGAGCAGCTTCACGACCTCGGCGTGGTCGGCGGAGACCTGCGTGAGGATGCCGTGGCGGTGGTACAGGGCCCCCACGACGGCCTGGGAGAACAGGCCGGTGCGGGCCCCGTGCAGCACGCCCCACCCGCCGCGGAAGCGAGCCGAGCGGGGTGGCCCGAACTCGATGCCGATCATCAAGCCCCGCCCGCGGATGTCGGCCACCAGCTCGTAGGTCTCGGCCAGTGACCGCAGCCCCGCCTGCAGCGTGGCCCCCGCCTGCTCGGCGTGGGCGACCAGCCCCTCGTCGTCGATCACGCTGAGTGTGGCCAGCCCGGCCACCATGGCGAGGACGTTGCCGTTGAAGGTGGAGTCGTGCACGAGGGCCCGGTCCATCGACCAATAGACCTTCTGGTGGATCCAGTCCTGCGACAGCGTGGCCGACACCGGCACGAAGCCGCCGGACAGCGACTTGGCGATCGTCACGATGTCGGGCGCCACGTCGTCGCGCTCGTAGGCGAGGAAGCGGCCGGTGCGGCCTAGGCCCGTCTGCACCTCGTCGCAGATGAGCAGGGCGCCGTGCTCGTGCAGCATGCGCCGCGCCTCGCGCAGATAGCCCGGCGGAGAGACCTGGACGCCCTTGCCCTGCACGGGCTCCACGATGAACGCAGCCACGCCGCCCCGGCCGAGCTCGCGCTCCAGCGCGTCGAGATCGCCGAAGGGCACCTTGGTGTCGGGGAGGAGCGGGGCGAAGCCGCGGCGGAACTCGGTCCCGCCGTTCACCGACAGCGAGCCGGTGGTGAGGCCGTGGAACGCGTGGTCGCAATAGATGACGCGGGGGCGGCCGGTGGCGCAGCGAGCGAACTTCAGCGCCGCCTCGACGGCCTCGCTGCCGCTGTTGCCGAAGTACACGCGCTCGAAGCCGGGCACCTTGCCGAGCAGCCGCTCGGCCAGCAGGCCGGAGAGGAGCGGCGTGTCCATCTGGATCATGTCGGCGAGCTCGCGGTCGAGGGCGGCGTGCAACGCCCGGCGCACGGTGGGGTGGTTGCGACCGATGCCGAAGACGCCGAAGCCCGACAGGAAATCGAGGTAGCGCCGCCCGGCCTCGTCGTAGAGGTACGGGCCCTCGGCCCGGGTGTAGTCGGTGTCGAACCCGATCGTCCGCAGGACCCGTGGGATCTGCGGGTTCAGGAGACGGCGATGGAGGTCGTAGCCCTCGCCGCTCCTGGCGTCGAGCAGCCCGTCGAGGTCGAATCCCATCGGCAAAGTTTGGCAGGCACGCCCGGTCACCGGGCGCGATGAGCCCGCCGCTACGGGCGCAGCCAGGCGGCGCCCACCACACCGGGGCCGGTGTGGACGGCCATCGCCAGCGTGAGGGGCACGACGGGCGTACGAGGGCCGAGGAGCCGGGCCAGGCGCCGGGCGGCGTCGGCGGCGTCGGCGTGGAACACGGTGGCGGGATCGGCGGGCGTGGCGCCGGTAGCCGCCCAGGCCTCGGCGATGGCGTCGATCGGATCACCCCGGGCCGGCTCGACTGGGACGAGGTCGCCGTCGGCCAACTGGAACATCGGCGACGGCCCCGAGCGGCGGGCGGTGTCGAGGAGGTCGGCCGGGACGCGGCCGCTGCGTTCGAGGGCGCCGAGGCCCGGCACCGTCGCCATCAGACGGGCGCGGGTGGCGGCGGCCGACGCCAGGGCGGCCACCTCGGGGGACCGGGCCCCACCGGCGGCGGCGTCGAGGGCGACGCGCACGACCAGGCCCTGAGCGGCGGCGGCGGTGCGGGAGTCGAGGACGAGCGTGGGGCGGGCTGTCATGCCGGCGGCCTGCACGGCGTGCTCGTGCATGCCGGTGAACGTGGCGGCGGCGGTGATCACGACAGTCTCGTCGTAGCCGGCCTCCTCCACGGCGAGCAGGTACTCGAGCACCGACGGCGCCCGCGTCTTCACTGCTTCACCGCGCTGGAGGGCTCGCCACACCCGGCGCGAGTCGACCTCGCCGTCGAGGCCTTCACCGTCGACCAACTGGAGGCGGATCGGCACGATGCGGAGCCCAGCGCGGCGCCGAACCGCGGAGGGAAGGCCGGCGCTCGAATCCGTCACCACCAGTGTCTGAGCCATCTCCCCTCCGAGAACGCGGCACGATGTGGGCCATGGGCGGCGCGTCGACCCGGCGCACGAGCAGATTAGGCGAGGGCCTGGATCTCGCCGACCTCGTCGATCGCACCGGCGTGCCCGCCGCCACCCTGCACTTCTGGCGCCGGCGCGGGCTGCTCCCGCCGGCCAAGCGGGTGGCGGCCAACCGATTCGCCTACGACGAACGCCACGTCCAGGCGGCGCAACTGGTGCACGTCCTGCGGGAGGAGCGCCGGATGCCGCTCGACGACATCGCCGCCGTCCTCCCGTCGCTGCTCGACGGCCCCTCGCAGGAGGCGTTCCGGCCCCAGATGTGGGACGCCGTGCTGGCCGCTCAGGAACGCCACCTCCGTCCGGCCGAGCCGCCACGTGAGCTCGTGAACGCGGTGCGCGACGTGTTCGCCGACCGCGGCTACGCCTTCGTGAGCGTCGACGACCTGTGCGCCGCCGCCGGCATCGCCAAGGGCTCGTTCTACCGCTGGTACGCCTCGAAGGATGACGCCTACGTCGCCGCCGTTCGCTCCATTGGCCGCACCACCGAGGAATGCCTCGGTGCGCACGAGCTTGGCATCGGCACGACGGCCGCCGAGCGCGCCCTCGGCGCCGTGGTCCGCCCGTACCTCGCGCTCCTCCTCGAGGCCGGGAGCCGGACCATGCAGGGCGAGACGGCGGTCGGCAGCGCACTGATCGACGCCCTCGACACCATGGAACAAGCGTTCCGGCGCCTCGCCGGCATGCGGCGCAATTCGTCGCGGCGGCGCCTGGAGGACGTGCTGGCGAGGGTCGTCTCCACTGCCATCGAAGACGCCACCGAGGCGTAAATACTTGACTCTGCCTGCGCCCGTGTCCAAGAGTGGGTGACTACGCAGTCAGCCGGCGTTGAACACGAGGTGAAGGTGTGGCCAGTGCGGTGGACGTCAGCGGGCGCGTGACGCCTCGCGGCATCCCGACGGCCACCGACGTCCTCGGCCAAGCCGGCGGCGAGAACTTCCCGGTGGCGTCCCGGTTCCTGCCGGCGCGCGTGCGCGCCCACCTGCTGGCGATCTACGGCTTCGCCCGCCTGGCCGACGACATCGGCGACGAGGCCGACGGCGACCGGTTGGCCATGCTCGACTGGCTGGACGACGAGCTCGTCCGGTCGTCAGAGGGCCGCGCTACGCATCCGCTGCTCGTTCGGCTCACGCCCACGATCGAGGCGTGCCACTTGCCGCTCGAGCCGTTCCAACGGCTCATCGAGGCCAACCGCCTCGACCAGCGCGTCCAGCGCTACGAGACGTGGGAGCAGCTACTCGGCTACTGCGAGCTGTCGGCCAACCCGGTGGGGGAGCTGGTCCTGCGTGTCCTCGATGCCGCCACGCCGGAGCGAATCGCCCTGTCCGATCAGGTCTGCACCGGCCTGCAGCTGGTCGAGCACCTGCAGGACGTGGGCGAGGACGCCGAGCGGGGCCGCGTGTACCTCCCGGCCGACGACCTCCGCCGGTTCGAGTGCACGGTCGACGATCTCCTCGCCGAGCGGGCGGCGTCGCGCCTGCGGGCCCTGGTGCGGTACGAAGCGATGCGCATCCGGCCGCTCCTCGACGCTGGCGCGCCGCTGGCCGCCTCCCTGCCGGGCCGCTTCCGTGTCGCCGTGGCCGGCTTCGCCGCGGGCGGGCATGCCGCCCTCGACGCCATCGTCGACGCCGACGGCGACGTGC
Organism: Acidimicrobiales bacterium; assembly: GCA_036406775.1. Taxonomy (GTDB): domain Bacteria; phylum Actinomycetota; class Acidimicrobiia; order Acidimicrobiales; family Ilumatobacteraceae; genus DASXAI01. The sequence continues at coordinate 2,565 of DASXAI010000805.1, read as the reverse complement.
TGGGCGTCCGGTGCCGGCCCCGGCCCGACCGCGTGGTCACCCGTCTCGCGTCCGTGCTCAGGAGCCGGGCGGCGTGAACGTCGACGAGGCCTACGCCCGCTGCGCCGAGATCACCAACGCGCAAGCGAAGAACTTCTCCTACGGCATCCGTCTGCTGCCGCCGCCGAAGCGAGCGGCGCTGTCGGCGGTGTACGCCCTCGCCCGGCGGGTCGACGACATCGGCGACGGCGATCTGCCCGCCGACCAGAAGCTGGCGGCGCTGGCGCAGGTGCGGGCCGACCTCAACCGTCTCCCCGGCTCGGGCGACGACCCGGTGCTCGTGGCCATCGACGACGTCGCCCGGCGGTACGAGCTCCCGATGGACGAGTTCGGGATCCTCATCGACGGTTGCGAGATGGACGTCACCGGCACCGTGTACGTGACCTTCGACGACCTCGTCGGCTACTGCCGGCGTGTGGCCGGGTCCATCGGCCGGCTCTCGCTGGCCGTGTTCGGCACCACCTATCCCGAATCGGCCGAGCCGCGCGCCGAGGCCCTCGGCGTCGCCCTCCAGGTCACCAACATCCTGCGCGACGTCGTCGAGGATCGCGGCATGGGCCGTGTGTACCTGCCCCAGGACGACGCCAAGCGGTTCGGGTGCGAGCCCGACCTGTCGGGTCCGCCCGAGGCCGTCGCCGCGCTGGTGTCGTTCGAGACGACCCGGGCCCGTGAGTGGTTCGGGCCGGGGCTCGAGCTGTTGCCGCTGCTCGACCGGCGCAGCCGCGCCTGCGTGGCCGCCATGGCCGGGATCTACCGGCGCTTGCTGGGCCGCATCGAGCGCGATCCCGGTGCTGTGCTGCGCGGCCGCGTGTCGCTGCCGACCTCCGAGAAGCTGTGGGTCGCGGCCCGAGCCGTGTCGGTGGGGAAAGCGTGACGGCGCGCGTCGTGGTCGTGGGCGGTGGGCTGGCCGGGGTGGCGGCCGCCCTCGCCGCCGCCGACGGAGGCGCCGACGTCGTCCTCGTCGAGCGGCGGACGCGCCTCGGCGGCCTCGTGTCGTCGTTCCGGCACGGCGACCTGTCGTTCGACAACGGCCAGCACGTCTTCCTGCGGTGCTGCACGCACTACCGCGGCTTCCTCGAGCGGATCGGCGCCGCCGATCTCGTGCACCTCCAGCGCCGGCTCGACGTGCCCGTGCTGGGTCCGGGCGGTCGTTCGTCGTCGCTGCGGCGCGCCCCGCTGCCGGCACCGTTTCACCTCGGGCCGTCGCTGGCGCGCTATGCGCACCTCTCGGTGCGGGAGCGGGCCTCGGCCGTGCGCGCCGCGTTGGCGCTGCGCCGCCTCGATCCGGAGGACCCGGCCCTCGACGAACGTGACTTCGGGTCGTGGTTGTCGCAGCACGGCCAATCGCCGGCCACGGTCGACCACCTGTGGCAGCTGATCGCCCGGCCCACGCTCAACCTGTCGGTGGACGAAGCGTCGCTCGCGGCCGCCGTCAAGGTGTTCCGCACCGGCCTCCTCGACCACGCCGAGGCGGCCGACATCGGCTGGGCCCGGGAGCCGCTCGGCGTGATCCACGACGAGTACGCGGCCAAGGCCCTCGCGGGTGCCGGCGTCGACGTCGTTACCGGAGCCGCCGTCGAGCGGGTCGAGACCGGTGACGACATGGCGGTGGTGGCGGGCAGCCGGCGCCACGCCGGCGACGCGGTCGTGCTCGCCGTTCCCCACGACGTCGCCGCCGGGCTCCTGCCGCGCGATGCCCTCGCGCCGGGTGTCGAGCCGGCCCGGCTCGGCACTTCACCCGTCGTCGACGTCCACCTCGTCCTCGACCGCCGCGTCACCGACGATCCCTTCGCCGCCGTCGTCGACTCGCCCGTGCAGTTCGTGTTCGACCGCACGGCGTCGGCCGGCGCCACCAGCGGCCAGGTCCTCGCCGTGTCGCTCTCGGCCGCCGACGCCCATCTGTCCACTCGACCCGAGGCCTTGGTGGCGGCCATGGTCGAGGCCCTCGGCGCCGTCTTCCCGGCCGTGCGCCACGCCCAGGTCCGCGACGGCCTCGTCACGAAGGAGCGCTCGGCCACGTTCCGCGCCGTGCCCGGCGCTCGAGCCCACCGCCCCGGCCCGGCCACACGCATCCCGGGCCTCTTCCTCGCCGGCTCGTGGACCGACACCGGGTGGCCGGCGACGATGGAAAGCGCCGTCCGCAGCGGCATCGCCGCCGCCGCTCTGGGGAGGACGGCGTGAGTCGGGTCGCGGCCCCGGCGGTGCTCGATCGGGCCCGCACGATCGTGACCCCGGCATTGCGGGCGGCGGTGGCGCGGCTGTCGCCCGAGCTCCGGCTGCCGGCCGAGTATCACCTCGGGTGGGTCGATCTCGATGGCCGGCCCGCCAGCGGCAGCGGTGGCAAGCACGTGCGGGCGGCGCTGGCCCTCCTGTCGGCGGCGGCGGTGGGCGCCGACGAACGGGTCGGCGTGCCGGGCGCCGTGGCCATCGAGCTCGTGCACAACTTCTCGCTGCTGCACGACGACGTGATCGACGTCGACCGGGAGCGGCGGCACCGCACCACGGTGTGGGCCGCCTTCGGGATCG
>DASXAI010000804.1:0-3202 GCA_036406775.1 Acidimicrobiales bacterium | reverse complement strand
CGGTACGCCGACCGCGCCTACGTCATGAACCGGGGTCACATCATGTTCCACGGGACGGCCGAGGAGACCCTTCGGCGGCTCCCCGAGATCGAAGACGCGTACCTCAGCAAGGGCACCCGTTCCGTCGACCGGTCCGACCATGCCCTCGCTCTCGCGGATGGCAACACGAATGGTTCGCACCGCTGACCTCCGGGCCGCCGGGACGGATCGTTCCCGCCGCGCCGCGCTGATCGAGGGAGGACACGGCCTTGGTTGATCTGCTGCAGTTCGCCATCCTCGGACTCGGAGGCGGTGCCGTCTACGCCCTCTTGGCTCAAGGGATCATCGTCGTCTACCGGGGATCCGGCATCCTGAACTTCGCCCACGGCGCCATGGCGATGTTCGGCTCGTACCTCTTCGCCGTGTGGCTCACGGACAATGTCGGCCTGGCCACGCTGCCGGCGGCGGTGTTGTCTGTCGCCCTCGTCGCCGCCATCGGGGTGGCCATCTACTGGGGCGTCATGCGCCCGTTGCGGCGGGCGTCACCGCTGGCTCGGCTGATCGCCACGCTCGGTGTCCTGATCACGCTGCAGGCCATCGTCGTGCGGCTTTGGGGATCGCGCACCCGGTCGATCTCCACCTTCCTCCCGCAGGACACCTGGACCGTGGGCGATGTCAGCATTCTCGAGGACCGGCTGATCCTCGTCGCCATCGCCGCCGCCGTCACCCTCGTCCTCTGGCTCGGCTACCGATACACCCGGTTCGGCCTGGCCACGACCGGGGCCGCCGAGAACAGCCGCGCCGCCGCGGCCAGCGGCTACTCACCCGACTGGTTGGCCACGGTCAACTGGGCGCTCGGTGGGGCGCTGGCGGGCGTGGCTGGAATGCTCGTCGCCCCCCTCCAGGGGCTGAACCCAACCACGCTGACCTTCCTCGTGATCTCGGCCCTGGCCGTCGCCCTCATCGCCGGCTTCACCTCGTTCCCGATCACCCTGTTCGCCGGCCTCGCGATCGGCGTCGTGCAGTCGGAGATGGCGTTCTACGTGAAGACCCAGGGTGCAGCGAGCGCGGTCCCGCTCGTGGCCATCATCCTCGTGCTCGTGGTGCGCGGGCGGGCGCTCCCGCTCCGCAGCTACCTCTTCGAGCGGCTGCCCGAACTGAGTGCGGGCCGGGTCCGGGCGCGGATCGTGGTGCCCGTCACGGCCGGCGCCGTCGTGGCACTCCTGCTACTCCCCGAGTTCTGGGCCGACGCCACCACCACGTCGATCACGGTTGCCATCGTGATGCTCTCGGTCGTCGTCTTGACGGGATACACCGGACAGCTCAACCTCGCTCCTGCCGCCTTTGGAGGCATTGGCGCGTTCTTCGCCGCGAAGCTCGTGGCGTCCTGGAATTGGCCGTTCGCCGCCGCCATCGTCATCGGCGTGCTCGGGAGCGTCGTCGTTGGACTGGTCTTCGCCATCCCGGCCTTGCGCACCCGAGGCGTCAACCTGGCCGTGGTCACGCTCGGCTTCGGCATCGCCTTGAACGACATGCTGTTCAACAACCAGAAGTACACGGGCGGCGCCACGGACGGCATCAAGGTGGGCCCGCAGAAGCTCTTCGGCGTCGAGGTCGATGCCGTTCTCCATCCTCGGACGTACGCCATCTTGTGCGTCCTGTTCTTCGTGCTCACCGCCATCCTCGTGGCGAATGTCCGGCGGAGTCGAGCCGGCCGGCGCCTCATCGCCGTCAGGACGAACGAGCGGGCGGCGGCGGCGCTCGGCGTGAACGTGTTCGGGGCCAAGATCTACGCCTTCGCAGTGTCGGCCGCGGTCGCCGGCCTCGGCGGCATCCTGATCGGCTTCCGGGCCTTCTCTGTCACCTTCGGCGGTTTCGACCCGATGACCTCGATCCTCATCGTCGGCTACACGGTCATCGGCGGTGTCGGCTACGTGATCGGCCCGCTGTTCGGCAGCACGCTCGTGGCCGCCGGCATCGGCAGCCTCCTCAACCGGTGGTGGCCCGGGCTCGACCAGTACTTCGTGCTGATCGGCGGCGTCATCCTGATCCTGCTACTGATCCACGATCCGAACGGCCTGGCGTCAGGCAACGCCCACACCAGGGCTCGCCTTCGGGCCAAGCTGCCGCGGCGCGCCACCGCCAAGCCGCCCCCCGCGCTGCCGGCCGGGGCACGCCACCGCGTCGACCCGTCGTCGCTCGATGTGGCCTCGCTGGGTGTCCGCTTCGGTGGCGTTACGGCGCTCGACGACGTCGACCTCCGAGTCGGGACGGGCGAGATCGTCGGGCTCATCGGGCCCAACGGCGCGGGCAAGACCACGTTGGTGGACGCCGTGACCGGCTTCGTCCGGCCGGCCCACGGCGATGTCCGGTTGAACGGCCGTTCGATCCGGCGATGGTCGGCGCACCGGCGGGCGCGAGCCGGCCTGAGTCGGTCGTACCAGTCGTTGGAGTTGTTCGAGGACCTGACGGTCCGCGAGAACCTCCTCGCCGCCTCTGATCGGCGTGACCTCGTCGGATACTTCAGCGGACTCGTCAGGCCGGGTAAGGACTCGTTGCGTTCGGCCGCGATGGCCGCCGTGCACGAGTTCGGACTCGACGACGATCTTGATCGCCGGCCTCCGCAGTTGCCCTACGGGCGCCGGAGCCTGGTCGCCATCGCGCGGGCCGTGGCCGTCGAGCCATCCATCCTGCTGCTGGACGAGCCGGCGGCCGGCCTCGACGACGCCGAGACGGCTGAACTGGCATCGCTCGTCCGGCGTCTCCGAGACGACTGGGGCATCGGCATCCTGCTGATCGAGCACGACATGTCGTTCGTCATGAGCGTTTGCGACCGGATTGTCGTCTTGGACTTCGGACGTGTGATTGCTGAGGGCACGCCAGCGGAGATCCAGGCGAGCGAGCGGGTGCGGGCCGCGTATCTCGGCGACGAGATCGCCGAACCAGCGGAGGTGCAAGCGCCCGCGACCTCGGGATCCGAAGTGGGCGCTCGGGGATGAGCGTGAGGCCGCGGTCGAGGGGAGGCGAACACGGGACGACGACGTGACAGTTCGACACCCGCTCCAACCGGGCGGGAGATGTCCAGCGCAGTTCATTCGATACCAGCCGCCGATGAGCAGGGGGCCTGCCGCGGCGGTCGAGGAAGGGGACACTGATGCCACGAATCCACACCTATCGGGCGAGAGCCGTCGGGCTCGGCCTTCTGGCCTCGCTCGGCTTGCTG
>DASXAI010000803.1:0-7126 GCA_036406775.1 Acidimicrobiales bacterium | reverse complement strand
GAAGCCGATCCCGTCGTGGCGTCGATGTTCGATCGCTGGCCCGGGACCGAGGCCATGGAGCGGAAAGTGTTCGACATGTTCGGCATCCGCTTCGACGGCCACCCCGACCTGACCCGCATCCTCATGCCCGAGGACTGGATCGGTCACCCGCTGCGCAAGGACTACGCCGAAGGTCGGATCCCGGTCCAGTTCAAGGAGGCCGATCACCGATGACCGTTGCGACGCGTACCGGTGCCGGGATCGACCTCGAGCCGTACATCCGCTTCACCTCGGAGGGCGACCAGGAGCTCAAGCCCCGCAGCGAGCTGACGGCCAAGGAGCTGCTGCGGGAGGTGGGTGCCGTCCTGCGCATGAGCGAAGCCGATGTGGCGGCGCTGGGTGAGGAGGAGCGTGATCCCTCCGATGACGACGAGCGGATGATCATCAACCTCGGGCCCCAGCACCCGTCCACCCACGGCGTGCTCCGGCTGATGCTCGAGCTCGAGGGGGAAACCGTCCTGCGGTGCAAGCCGGTCATCGGCTACCTCCACACAGGGATGGAGAAGACGGCCGAGAACCTGACGTACGTCCAGGGCGGCACCAACGTGACGCGCATGGACTACCTCTCGCCGCTCTTCAACGAGCTCGTGTTCGCGATGGCGGCCGAGAAGCTGCTCGGGATCGAACTCCCGCCGCGAGCCATCTGGATCCGCATGCTGCTCTGCGAGCTCAACCGGATGGCGTCGCACCTCCTGTTCCTCGCCACCAACGGCCTCGACCTGGCGGCAGTGTCGATGATCATCTACGGCTGGCGGGAACGCGAGGAGATCCTGCGGTTCCTGCAAGCCATCACCGGCCTCCGGATGAACCACAACTTCATCCGGGTCGGCGGCACGGCGGCCGATCTCCCCGACGGCTGGCGCGAGGAGACGCTGCGGATCCTCGACCTCATCGGCCCGCGCCTCGACGACTACGACACGCTGATGACGAACCAGCCGATCTGGCGGGGCCGGCTGCAGGGCGTCGGCACCATCACAGCCCAGGAGGCGCTGGTGCTCGGCGCCAGCGGCCCGATCCTGCGGTCCACCGGGGTGCCCTGGGACCTGCGCCGCAACATGCCGTATCTCGCCTACGACGAGGTCGAGTTCGACGTGATCGTCGGCAGCTTCGGCGACTGCTTCGACCGCTACGCCATCCGACTGCAGGAAGTGCGCGAGTCGATGAAGATCGTTCGCCAGATCCTCGACAAGATGCCTCGTGGCGACTACCGCGTCCAGGACAAGAAGGTCACGCCGCCGCCCCGGGCCCGCATCGACGAGTCGATGGAGGCACTCATCCATCACTTCAAGGTCTTCACCGAGGGATTCAAGGTGCCCGAGGGCGAGGTCTACGTGGGCATCGAGGGGCCCAGGGGCGAGCTCGGCTGCTACATGGTGTCCGACGGCGGCCCGAAGCCCTTCCGGTGCCACATCCGGGCCCCGAGCTTCACGAACATCCAGTGCCTGCCGCACATGATGCACCAGGGCCTGGTGGCCGACGCCATCGCGGTGATCTCCTCCACCGACCCCGTCCTCGGTGACGTGGACCGGTGACGTGATGGCCCGCCTCACCGACGCCAACGTGGCTCTGGCCAAGGAGATGATCGCCCGCGTCCCGCGCGCGCGGTCGGCGTTGATCCCCCTCGTGCACCTGGCCCAGGAGCAGGACGGCTACGTCGCCGAGGACGCCATGGAGCACATCGCCGAGCTCCTCGACATCTCCCCGGCCGAGGTCTACGGCGCCGCGTCCTTCTACGAGATGTTCAAGTTCGAGCCCGTCGGCCGCTACTGCGTGAACATCTGCACCAACATCTCGTGCCAGTTGCTCGGGGCCTACGAGCTCCTCGAGCACGCCGAGGAGCAGCTCGGGGTCAAGGCCGGCGGCACCACGCACGACGGCTTGTTCACGCTCGAGGACGTCGAGTGCATCGCGGCGTGTACCGAGGCGCCGGCGCTCCAGGTCAACTACCGCTACCGCTACAAGGTGACGCCGCTCGCCTTCGATCGCCTCATCGACGACCTGCGCGCCGGTCGCCTCCGCGACGAGATCCCCGATCACGGTGTGCTCGCCCGCGTCCGCCAGAAGGTCGCGCCGGACCGCTGGGCCAACACCGGCATCGAGGCCCAGGCCAAGGTGGACGCCCGATGACCCTCCCTGTCATGGAGCGCTCATGACCGACTACGGCACCATCCCCACCGGGCCGGTGATGCTCACGTCGCGGTTCGACGTGCCCGACGGCTACACCTACGACGGCTACGTCCGTACCGGCGGCTACACCGCGCTGCGCAAGGCGCTCACGGAGATGACGCCGGCCGACCTGGCGGCGCAGGTGAAGGACGCCACGTTGCTCGGGCGCGGCGGCGCCGGCTTCCCCGCCGGCGTGAAGTGGAGCTTCCTGCCGCCCAACGCCCAGCCGTACTACGTCGTGGTGAACGGCGACGAGAGCGAGCCGGGCACGTACAAGGACCGGCTCCTCATGGAGCTCGACCCGCACCAGCTGATCGAGGGCGTGGTGCTGTGCTGCTATGCCGTCGGCGCCGTGCAGGGCTTCCTCTACGTGCGGGGCGAGATGGCGCTGGCCCAGGAACGCGTGGCCCAGGCGCTGAACGACGCCTACGCCCACGGCCTGGTGGGACGGAACATCCTCGGCACCGACTTCAGCGTCGACATCACCCTGGCGTGGGGCGCCGGCGCCTACATCGTGGGCGAGGAGACCGGACTCATCGAGAGCCTCGAGGGCAACCGCGGCATGCCCCGTCTCAAGCCGCCGTACTTCCCGGCCGCCAAGGGCCTCTACATGCAGCCGACGATCGTGAACAACGTCGAGACGCTGTCAAACCTCCCGTGGATCGTCCACCACGGCGGCGACGCCTACAAGGCGATCGGCTCCGAGGCGTCACCGGGCATGCGCATGTTCGCCGTGTCCGGTCACGTGAACCGGCCCGGCGTGTTCGAGGTCGTGCAGGGCACCACAACCTTCCGCCAACTGGTCGAAGCGCCGCAGTTCTGCAACGGCATTCGCCACGGTCATCAGCTGAAGGCCTTCATCCCGGGTGGGGCCTCGGCGCCATGGCTGCTGCCCGAGCAGCTCGACCTGCCGCTCGACAAGCCCACGGTCGACAAAGCCGGGTCGATGCTCGGCTCGGGCGCCATCATCATGATGGATGACTCCACCGACATGGTGAAGGCGTGCTGGCGCCTCGTGCGCTTCTTCGCCAAGGAGAGTTGTGGCAAGTGCACGCCGTGCCGCGAGGGCACGACGTGGCTCGAGCGCGTCCTGCGGCGCATCATCGACGGCTACGGGCGGCCGAGCGACCTCGACCTGCTCCTCGACGTGGCCGACAACATCAGCCCCGGCTTGGGATGGCCGCCCAAGCAGACCACGATCTGCGTACTCGGGCCGTCGGCCACCGCCCCGCTGGCGTCGGCCCTCACGTACTTCCGAGACGAGTTCGAGTACTACATCGCCCACGGCCGCTCGAAGGTCGGTGCGGTCGAGGCCGAGGCGGCCCATGTCTGACCCGACCGAGGCCCCGAAGAAGACCACTGTCACCGTCACGGTCGATGGCGTCGACGTCGAGGCCCGACCGGGGGAATGGCTGATCGCGGCGGCCCAGCGGCACGGCATCTTCATCCCGCGCTTCTGCTACCAGGAGCGGATGGAGCCCGTCGGCATGTGCCGGATGTGCATCGTCGACGTCGACACCGGCCGGGGTCCGGCGCTCGCGGTGTCGTGCATGACCACGGTGGCCGAGGGAATGAAAGTCGACACGGCCAACGACCGGGTCAAGAAGGCGCAGGAGGGCGTCCTCGAGTTCCTGTTGATCAACCATCCCCTCGACTGTCCGGTGTGCGACAAGGGCGGCGAGTGCCCATTGCAGGACCAGACGCTCAGCCACGGGCCGGGCGAGAGTCGGTTCGTCGAGGAGAAGCGGCACTACGCCAAGCCCATCCCGATCAGCGACCTCGTCTACCTCGACCGCGAACGGTGCATCCTGTGCGACCGCTGCACCCGCTTCGCCAAAGAGGTGGCCGGCGACCCGCTCATCCACTTCACCTACCGCGGCAACGAGACGCAGGTCCTCACGTTCCCCGAGTCGCCCTTCGCGTCGTACTTCAGCGGCAACACGGTGCAGATCTGCCCGGTCGGCGCCCTCACGGCCAAGCCCTACCGGTTCCGCGCCCGACCGTGGGACCTTTCCGCGGTCGAGAGCACCTGCACGACGTGCGCGGTGGGATGTCGCATCACGATCGAGGCCAGCCGCGACGAGGTGCTGCGGTACCAGGGCGTCGACAGCGACCCCGTCAATTGGGGCTGGATGTGCGATCGCGGCCGGTTCAACTTCGAGGCCGTCAACAACGAGGACCGTCTCGGTGCGCCCCTTGTCCGCAAGAACGACGAGCTGATCGAGGTGTCGTGGAACGAGGCCTTCGACGCCGCCGCCGCCGCCGTGCGCGACGTCATCGACACCAGCGGCCCCGGCGCCGTCGCTGTCCTCGGCGGCGCCCGCGGCACCAACGAGGACGCCTACGCGTGGGTGAAGCTGGCCAAGGGCGTCATCGGCACCGACAACGTCGACGCCCAACTCGGCGACGGCCTGCCGCCGGAGGTGGTGTTCGGCCTGCCGGCGGCCACCATCGATCAGGTTTGTGCGGCCAAGACCATCGTCCTGCTCGGGCCGGACCTGAAGGAGGAGCTGCCGGTCCTGTTCCTGCGGATCCGGGACGCGGCCGAGCGCCGGGTCACCCGCATCGTGGAACTGGCCGAGCACGACACCGGCCTCACCGACTACGCGTGGCGCTCGCTCCGCCATCGCCCGGGCGACCAGGCCGCCATGGTGCGGGCCATCCTCGGTACGGGCCCGTCGGCCGGCCTCGGTGTCGACGACGAGCGCTTGGCCTCCGTGCGCGAGCAGCTCGGCGCCGGGTCGGTCGCCGTCGTCGTCGGCCGCTCGAACCTGGCGGCGGCGGCGCAGTTCGCGGTGGACGCCGCCGCTGCGCTCCACGCCGCCCACCCCGACGCTGTCTTCCTGCCGGTGCTCCGACGAGGCAACGTCCGCGGCGCCCTCGACGCCGGTATGGCGCCGGGACTGCTGCCGGGCCGCACGGCGCTGGCCGACGCCGGTGGGCCGCTGCGGGAGCGCTGGAACCTGCTGCCGCCCGAGCCGGGTCTCGACGCCACGGGCATCCTGGAAGGGGCGGCGGCTGGCCGCATCGGCTGTCTCGTCCTGCTCGGCGTCGACCCGATGGTCGACTTCCCCGACCGCGACCTGGCCCGGCGCGCCCTCGCCGGTGTCGGGCGCATCGTGGCCGTCGACTCCTATCTCACCGATTCGTCTCGGCAGGCCGACGTGGTGCTGGCGGCGGCGGCGTTCGCCGAGAAGTCGGGCACGACCACGAACATCGAGGGCCGGATCAGCCCGATCTCGCAACTGGTCACAGCGGCCGGGACGTCCCACGAGGATTGGATGGTGGCAGTCGAGTTGGCCGACCGGCTCGGTGCCGATCTCGGCTTCGGCTCCATCGAGGACATCCGGGCCGAGATCGCGGCCGTCTCGCCGATCCACGCCGAGCTCGGCGCGGCCCCGCCCGACGGCGTGGTGTTCGCTGGGACCGGGTCCACGTTCGGCGTCGAGGATTCGGGTCTGGCGCCGGCCGCTCCGAACAGCTACGACTTCCGCCTCGTGGTCGACCGCGATCTGTACGACGCCGCGGTGTTCACCGTGCACTCGCCGGCGCTGGCCCACCTGGCCCGCGGGGCCCGCGTCTCGATCAACCCGTGGGACGCCGACCGCCACGGGCTCATGGACGGGTCCCAGGTGCGGATGGTCACGCCGCGCACGAGTCTCGTGCTCGCCGCCCATCCGGACGAGCGGATACCGCGCGGTGTGGCTCGGGTCGCCTTCAATCAGCCGGACGGGCCGATCGGCGAGCTGCTGGAGACGGGTGCGCCGCTCACCGACGTGCGCCTGGAGGCCATCCGGTGAGGTACATCCTTGCTCTCGACCCTCTCGTGACGGCGGGCGTAGGCGCCAAGCAGGTGCTGATCGTCGCCATCAAGGTGGTGGTGGCGTTCGTGGTGATGCTGATCGCCGTCATCTTCATGGTGTGGTTCGAGCGCAAGCTCATCGCCGGTTTCCAGAACCGCATCGGCCCCAACAAGGCGGGGCGGTGGGGAATCCTGCAGACCATCGCCGACGGGCTGAAGCTGGTCACCAAGGAGTACATCCACCCCGAGCAGTCGGACCGGATGGTGTTCCTGCTGGCGCCGTACCTCGCCGTCGTGCCGGTCTTCGTGACGTTCTCGATCGTCCCGCTCGGCGGCGACTTCAGCAACGGCAACAACGGCGTCGTGTCGATCCTCGGCGAGAAGACGCTGTTGCAGGTGGCCGACCCACCGATCGGCATTCTCCTGATGCTGGCCATGAGCGCCATCTCGGTCTACGGCGCCATGCTGGCCGGCTGGTCGTCAGGCTCGAAGTACCCGCTGCTCGGCTCGGTGCGGGCCTCGGCCCAGATGGTGAGCTATGAGGCCGGCCTCGGCCTCTCGATCGCCACCGTGCTCGTGGTCTGCGGCACGCTCTCCACGAACGGGATCGTGGTGGCCCAGGACGGCATCCGGAACTGGAACATCATCGCCACGGGCGTCGTCCCGTTCATCGTGTTCTTCCTCGCCATCACGGCCGAGATGAACCGTCCGCCCTTCGACCTCACCGAGGCCGAACAAGAGCTCGTCGGCGGCTACCAGACCGAGTACTCGTCGATGCGCTTCGCCATGTACTACCTGGCCGAGTTCCTCGCCGTCGTCGTGATGTCGACCATCATCATCACGCTCTTCCTCGGCGGGCCGCGGGGCCTCTTCGACATCCCGGGGATCCCGAATGCCCTCGAAGGCACGCTGTGGCTGGTGGCCAAGCTGTTCGTCTTCCTCTTCATCTACGTCTGGCTCCGCGCCACGCTGCCCCGGTTCCGGTACGACCAATTGATGGATCTCGGCTGGAAGCTGCTGATCCCGGTCGCCTTCGGCTGGCTCCTGCTGATCACCGCCCTGAAGGTGGCCCAGGACGAGGACTGGAACCGCGTCCTGGTCGTGGTGATCGCCCTCGCC
>DASXAI010000802.1:0-5209 GCA_036406775.1 Acidimicrobiales bacterium | reverse complement strand
ATGCGCCAGCCCTCGGCGCGTCGTTCGAGCCGGTCCTCGTACACGCCACCGATGAGGAACGTGTCGCCGCCGTCGACCGATCGCAGGACGTGCTGCGACTGGAGCTGGGTGCGACAGGTGGCGACGTCGCCGTCGACCTGGACCTGTTGGTTGGTCACGATGTGCTGCGTGGCGTCGAGCCGGTCGAGCGGTCGCGAGATGCGGGCGATGATGGCGTTGACTCCTTGACAGTCGGTGCCGCGCAACACCGCCGTCGCGTCCGGCGCGAACACCGACCGCAGCTCCTCGTAGTTCTTGGTGTCGAGCGCCCACGCATAGGCGACGGTCAACGCCACGATGGCCTGTTCGTCGTCCACGGGCAGTCCTTTCCTACGGGCGTCCGGCCGGCGGCACCGAACGTATCGTCTGGTCATGTCTGATCGCGACGCCCGGATCGAAGTCGCCCGCACGCTGTTCGCCGGCTGGAGCTCTGGCAACCCGGACGCGCCCGAACCGTGCATGACGCCCGACGCCGTCCTCCACGACGTGGCCAGCGGCACGTTCAAGGGCTGGCCCGCCATCCGGGCGTTCTTCGCCTCGGGCCTGGCGCGGTGGGACGACCTCCAACTCGTGCCCGACGAGTTCTGGGGGAACGACGACGGATTGGCGCTCCACTACGTCATGAGCGCGACGGTGAAGGACCCGGCGACCTACGGGCCCGAGCACGTCGGCAAGAAGTGGTCGGTGGAGGTCATGTCGTTCCTGCGCTTCGAGGGCGACCGCGTGTGCTTCGAGGCCGACTTCCACGACCGGGGCGCCCGCGCCAAGTCGCTCGGCATCGGAACTTGAACCGCTGGTTGCCCGCGCGGGCGGTCTCCGGTTCAACTTCCGGGTGGCAGGACGTTCAGGACCCGTTGGCGGCCTGGGCGGCGGCGTGACGGCCGGCGAGGAAGCCGAACACCATGGCCGGGCCCAGCGTGCCGCCCGCACCCCCGTACGTCATGCCCATGACCGACGCCATGGCGTTGCCGCCGGCGTAAAGGCCGGGGATGGGCTGACCGTCGACGTCGAGCACGCGGGCGTCGCCGTCGGTGCGCGGGCCGCCCTTGGTGCCGAGGGCACCGCTGTGCACCTGGACGGCGTAGTACGGCGGCGTGTCGATCGGCCCGAGCGTCGCCCGGGCGTCGTTGCCGAACGACGGGTCGCCCCACCAGCGGTCGTGGGTGCTCTGGCCCCGCCGGAAGTCGGGATCCTCACCCCGGGCCGAGTTCGCGTTCCAGCGCTGCACCGTCGCCTCGAGGGCGTCGGCGGGCACGCCGATCGCCGCCGCCAGTTCGGGCAGGGACGGCGCCTCCACCATCCACGCCGGCGTGGGCTGCTCGGGGGTGTGGTGGGCCAGCCCGTACTTCGACAGGTAGAAGTGGTCGAACACCATCCAGGCCGGGTGGTTGACGAACTCGTAGCTCGAGACGTCGACCACGTGGAACGCCTCACCCAGGGCGTTGTAGTTGGCCGCCTCGTTGGTGAAGCGCTGGCCTTGGCGGTTGACGAGGATGCAGTGGGGCCGGGTGCGCTCGCCGTTCACCTGCCACGCCACGGTGCCGTAGCCCTCCATCGGCACCTCGATGGTAGGCACCCACCAGCACTCGGGCATGGTGCCGAGGGCGGCGCCGACGCGCATGGCCATGCGGAGGCCGTCGCCCGTGTTCGTCTTCACCGACACCGGGTGGGTCATCGGGCCGCGTACGAAGCTGCGGACGAGCTCGGCGTCCCACTCGAAGCCGCCGGTGGCCAGCACCACGCCGCCCCGCACGCCGACCTCGAAGGCGCCGGCCACGCCGTCGAACCGCACGCCGACGACCCGACCGCCGTCCATCACCAGCTCGTGGGCGCCGGCCCCGGTCCGCGGCTCGACGCCCCGGTCGAGGCAGGCCTTCAGGAGCCGCCCGACCAGGCCCTCGCCGGCGCCGCGCTCGTCGTGGACGAGTCGCCGTTCCATTTCCTGCGGCGGGACGCCGCCCGGCGCGCCCCGCCCGAGCGACGTCTCGCTCATCGTGATGTTGCGCCCGATCTGCGGACCGACCGTGACCCGCTCGGCCCACGGTCCGAGTTCGTCGAACGGGAACAGCGGGCACTCGAGCGACCGCCCGCCACCGGGCTTCGCCCCCGGGTGCTCCGGGTGATAGTCGGGGAAGCCCTGCACGATGCGGAACTGCACCGGCGTACTCGCTTCGAGCCACGCCACCATCTCCGGACCGGTGTCGATGTAGGTGGCCGCCAGCTTCTCGTCGATCAGGCCGTGCGACAGCGACTGCAGGTAGCGCAGCGCCTCCTGGCGGCTGTCGGTGAGGCCGAGCTCGGGCATGTGCGGGTTGTTCGGGATCCACACCATGCCGCCGGACCAGGCACTCGTGCCGCCGACCTGGTCACCCTTCTCGAACAACCCGACGGATGCGCCGGCGCCCGCCGCCGCCACTGCCGCCGTCAGGCCCGTGGCCCCCGTGCCCAGCACGACGACATCGAACGTCTCCATGTGCCCATCCTCCTGTCGCCTACCACGTACGACGGTGTTCCGGTAGCTCCTGTCCGGTGTCGGCTGAGGTGAACTGCCATCTCGGCGTGCAGACCCGACGCTGGAAGCGCCAGCCCTCGGCCGTCTTCACCACGACGTCTTCGTAGTCGCCCCCGTACCACCGCAGCGGCACGTGCGAGGGGCGCGTGAACGGGGCGAGGAACTTGCTCTGGGCCCGCACCTCGCCGTCCTCCTCCCAGACGACGATGTTGACCACGTGATGGGCCGACGGGTGGTTGCCGCCCTCGAAGTAGCCGCGGATCTCGTCGACGCCGTAAAGCACCCGGGGCGCCCGTACCGCGGTGTAGTCCAGTTCGGCGTCGGGCGTGAACAGCTCATCGAACCGGTCCCATCGGCCCGCGTCCACGATGTGGCCGTAGAGGCCGAGCAACTGGTGCACGTAGACGATGTCGGCAGCATCCATGGATCAACTGTCATGATCAATACCACACCCCGGGGAGGGCCGAAGCCGGCACCCCGGGTTTCACGCCGGTAGGAGAACCTCACCGGTTCTTGAACGAGCGTGAAACCGGGGGGAGCCTGACCCATCGCCGGGGTGGTGGCGTCGGCGGTACCGTAGGGGCACCGGACCGGCCGTATTCATGATGAGGAACGGGCCGGCGGCTCCCATCCGGCGCCCAGGAGGACCGATGACAACGACCGCCGAGCCCGGCACCGCCCGGTCGCCGGGCATCAGCTATCAGCACCTGCTCGACACCGACACGCACAAGGTCCCGGAGGTCCTCCGCTGGGAGGCGCCCCGCTACCTCGGCGACGCCGATCTCTCGATCGACAGGTTCATCTCTCGCGAATGGCACGAACGCGAGACCGAGCGTCTGTGGAGCCGTGTGTGGCAGTTCGCGTGCCGGGAAGAGCACTTGCCCTCCGTGGGCAGCTACGTGCTCTACGAGATCGGGAGTCTGTCGTTCATCGTCATCCGGACCGCGCCCGACCAGATCAAGGCTTACCGCAACGCCTGTCTCCACCGGGGCCGCCAGCTGAAGGACTACGACGGGCGCTGCACGGAGCTGCGGTGCCCGTACCACGGGTTCTCCTGGCAGATCGACGGGCGCCTCAAGCACATCCCGGCCCGCTGGGACTTCCCCCACATCGACGCTCGGCAGTGGTCGCTGCCCGAGGCCAAGGTCGACACCTGGGCCGGGTTCGTGTTCATCAACCCCGATCCGAACGCCGGCCCGCTCGCCGACCTGCTCGGCGACCTGCCGGCCCACTTCGAGCGGTGGAACCTGAAGGACCGGTACGTGCAGGCCCACGTGGCCAAGGTGATTCGGGCCAATTGGAAGATCGCGCAGGAGGCGTTCAGCGAGGCGTTCCACGCCGGCGTCACCCATCCGCAGACACTGCCGTACCTCGGCGACGTCAACAGCCAGGTCGACATCTGGGACACGTTCAGCCGGCTGATCACGCCAGGCGGTACGCCCAGCCCGAACCTCCGCTGGGAACCCACCGACGAGCAGATCCTGCGCTACATGCTCGACACTCGCGTCGACGAGGAGATCTTCGTCCCGATCGAAGAGGGACAGGACGCCCGCACGGCCTCGGCCACCGTGGCCCGGGAACGGTGGCGCCCCGTGGTGGGCAACCTCGTCGACGAGTGGTCCGACGCCGAGTTCATCGACAACATCGACTACACGCTGTTCCCGAACTTCCATCCGTGGGGTGCGTTCAACCGCATCGTGTACCGGTTCCGGCCCAACGGCGACGACCACCGCAGCTCCATCATGGAGGTTTTCCTGCTGGCGCCGTTCTCGGGTGAGCGCCCGCCGCCGGCCGAGTGTCACTGGCTCGAGCCAGACGACCCGTGGACGGAGGCGCCGGAGCTGGGGATGCTCGGCAAGGTCTTCCAGCAGGACAGCTTCAACATGCCGAAGGTGCAGCGGGGCCTCGAGACCACGGCCAAGGCGGGCGTGACGCTCGGGAACTACCAGGAGAGCAAGGTGCACTGGTTCCACCAGGTGCTCGACCAATGGATGGGGGACTGATGCTGGGCATGGTGCATCCGGTCAGCCAGGCGCTCTACGAGCAGGACGGCCATGGCCATGTGAAGGTCTCGCTCGACGGCAAGGCCGGGCTGTTCCGCGCCGACGGAAGCTGGATCGAGGGCGACATCTTCGAGGCCGACCCGCAGTTGTGCGGCTGGATCGCGGGCCCCAAGGTGGTCCATCACCGGCTCCAAGTGGGCGGCGAGAACTGGTAGCTGGTCGCCGTGCGCCCGGCTCGGGAGCTGCGGTGGCCCGACCTCGTCTGGGACCATTTCAGCCGGCCGCGCTTCGGCGGCTTCGACGAGCGGGTGGCGGCGGCGGCCGAGGCCGGGTTCGCCGGCATCGGGCTCTTCGTGGACGAGTACGGGCGCCTGCGTGACGAGGAGGGCCGCCGCGCCGCTGACCTCCGCGACCGGCTCGACGACCACGGCCTCGTGCTGGCCGACATCGAGACGGTGCGGGGCTGGTGCGGTGCCACCGGACAACCAACCGAGCAGTGCCGCCGGCTCGAATCCCTCGCCTACGAGATGGCCGACGGGATCGGCGGTCGCTACCTGCAGGCCATCGGGCCCTACGACGGCATTGTCGAACAAGCGGTGGCTGCTTTCGGCGCGCTGTGCGACCGCGCTGCCGAGCACGGATTGCTGGTGGGGAT
>DASXAI010000801.1:0-3408 GCA_036406775.1 Acidimicrobiales bacterium | reverse complement strand
CCAGGTACTCGGTCTCGTCGTCCGGCAAGCCGGCCGCCGGCTCGTCGAGGAGGACGAGACGGGGCTGGCCGACCACGGCGCGCGCCACCTCGACCCGGCGGCGCTGGCCGGCGCCGAGCGTGCCGACGAGCCGATCAGTCTCGTTCTCGAGACCGACGAAGGCGATGGCGTCGAGGACGTCCTTGCGCCGGCTGGCGCGGGAGGCGCCGGTGTGCTCGTGGACGAGGAGGACGTTGTCGAACACCGACAGGTTGGCGATGGCCTGTTCGGTCTGGAACGTCCGGCGTACGCCCCAGCGCGCCCGCCGGTAGTCGGGCATGGCGAGCAGGTCGTCGCCGAAGGCCACGATCCGGCCGGCCACCGGCTTCACGAAGCCGCTGAGGACGTTGAAGAACGTGGTCTTCCCGGCGCCGTTGGGACCGATGAGGCCGCAGGTGCCGCGCGGGAAGGTCAGCGTCATGCCGTCGATCGGGATGACTCCGCCGAACCGCACGGTCAGCTCCGTGACCTCGATCACGCAGTGGCCTCTTCGCGCTCGACCGTCGCGCCCTGTCCGGGCTTGCCCGACGTGGCCGACGTGCCGGCTCTGCCCGATTTCCCCGACTTGCCCTTGCCGGTGACGAGGCCGCCGATCCGCCGGCCCAGCTTGGCCATGTCCTTGGGGAACTGCTCGACCACGCCACCGGGCGCCGTCAGCAGCACCTGGAGGACGCCGATGCCGAACAGGATCGTGAGCAACTCGGTGGAGAGACCCCAGTTGTCGAGGAGGGCCGGCAGGAACTGTGAGAACAGGGCGGCGATCACCGCGCCGAACAGGTTGTACACCCCGCCCATGAGCACCACCGCGAGCAGGGTGATCGAGTTCTGCACGGGGAACTGGTTGATGTTGACACCACCGGTGGCGGCGGCGAGCAGCCCGCCGGCGATGCCGGCCATGAACGACGCCAAGGCGAACGCCCACAGCTTGTAGAACGTCGTGTTCACGCCGGCCGAGAGGGCGGTGGCCTCGCCCTGGCGGATGGCCGCCCATGCCCGTCCGGCCTTGCTACGGACGTGCCACAGCGCGATCACGAACATGACGCCGGCCACCACAACGCAATAGCGGTAGTAGCCGGTGTCCGTCGTGGCGATGGAAGGGCGGGACAACGTCGAGGTGGCGCCGCCGGTGGCGGAGTTGCCGAAGAAGCCACCGCCTCCGTTCGGGAACTGTGACGCCTGGAGAAGGATGGTGATCGCGCCGGCCGCCATCAGCGTGACCAGCGCGAGGTGCAGCCCGGACAGGCGCAGCGCCGGCAGGCCGATCAGCGTGCCGACGGCCCCGGTGATCAGCCCGGCGAGCAGGATGAGCACCGGGAACGGGATCCGGGAGCCCGCCACCTGGCTGGCCGTGGTGCCGGCGACGTCGCTCACGGGGGAGGACGCGTAGGCGAACCGCAGCGCCACCCACGCGCCGATGGCGAGGAGCACGAACTGGCACAGCGACACCATGCCGACCCGGCCGATCAGCAGCCCGAGGCCGAGCGTCACGATGCTGTAGATGACGACCGACGTCATGATCAGCAGCCAGTAGCTGCTGAGGAACCACGGCAGGGCGATCAGCGCGACCAGGAAGAAGATCGAGGCGGCGGCGAGCCGGCCCGGGCTCATCGGCCACCGGCGCGTGCGCACGTCGGCGGCCAGGCTGGCCTCTTCGGTCTCGAGCGTGCGAACGGCGCCCATGGTCAGCGGCCGCTCACGTCCGGACCAACACCTGCCGGCGCCGGTTGAACCAGAGGAGGGCGATGATGGCCAGCACGAAGGGCGTCATGTCCTTGTACTGGCTCAGGTCAAAGGTCGAGCCCCCGATCTTGATGTTGGAGAAGGCGTTGAGCACCGAGGCGACGATGCCGATGACGAACCCCGCGGCCAGGGTGATCCAGAGGGATCGGAGCTGACCGATCAGCGCGGCGGCCAGAGCGGGGATGACCAGGAAGGTCAGCCCGGTGATGTCGAGGCCGACCAGATCGGCGAGGAGCAGGCCGGCGATGCCACACAAGATCCCCGAGCCGAACCAGGCCGCAGCCTCTACGCGCCGTACGGGGACCCCGAGGGTGGCCGTGATCTCGCGGTCGTTGGCGAGCGCCCGCATCGCCGTGCCGACCTTGGTGACACGCAGGTACACCGTGGTGCCGGCCGTGACGGCGATCGGGAACACCACGCCGACGATCTGGCTCCAGCTCACCTTCACGCCGGCCACGGTGATGCCGTGGCCCGGGTTGGGCAGGCTGAGCGAATGGGCGTACGTGCCCCAATGCCACTGCATGTAGCCGAGCAGGATCAGCAGGAGCCCGAGCGTGGCAGTGGCTTTGATCAGCGGGTCGCGCGCCGCGAACGGCGGTCCGAAGAGCACGCCGTAGAGGAGCGTGGCGAATCCGCCGAACAGAACGCAGGCGATGAACGCCAACCACTGGTTGACGCCGTGGTCGATGATCGCCCAGGCGATGAAGGCGCCGGTGGCGCCAATGGCTCCGTAGGCCAGGTTGAGCACGCCGGTGGCCCGGTACAGGACCACCAAGCCCACGCCCGACATGGCGTACACGCCGCCGAGGGCCAAGCCCAGCACGAGGAACGGCTTGATGTTCTCGAAGCTGGGCAGGCCGAGCAGTGCTTCCATCATCGGGCGTGGCGCGGACTGGCCCCCGGGGTCCCCACGAGGGGGAACACTAGGAGTTCAGGCCGAGTTCCTTCTCCTTGGCACGGATGGCGTCGAGCGGGTTGCTCGGCATTGCCGCGATGGCGAAGCAATCCTCCTTCTTGACCATGTTGGCGCCCTGGGGCGTCACCGTGATGTCGTTGTTGTTCGAGACGTTCTGGCCCACGGTGCTGCTGAAGTACCACGGCTTGCACCAGATGTCGCTGCTGAAGTCCTTGATGTTCTTGAAGGCGTTGTTGACGCTGTCCTTCGTGATGTCGCCCTGGATGCCGAGCAGGGCGTCCGTGGCGACCCGGCCGGCCAGGTAACCCATCTGCGAGAAGCTCGAGCTCGGGATGTTGGGGGCGTACTTCTGCCGGACCTCGTTCATGTGGTTCTGGTCCGGCTTGCCGGAGTCGAGCGTGCCGAACTCGGCGTTGATGAGGAACTTGCCGTCCCAGTCCGAGCCGCAGCACTTCTGGAGAGCCTGCGCAACTGAAGGGTCGTTGGGCGGCGTCGAGCTGGCCCAGATGACCTTGTCGATGAGGCCCTGCTTCGAGATCGCTTGCAGCAGCGGGACGACCGTGGGGCCGGTGTAGTCGAGCACGACGCCGCCGCCGTCACCCGCCTCTTGCACGAGCTTCTGGGCCAGGCCGGCCGGGTCCTTGATCGGGACGGTCTCGACGTCGCTGACGCCCTTCATCCCGTTCTGCTTGGCGAAGTTGACGACGCCGCTG
>DASXAI010000800.1:0-7503 GCA_036406775.1 Acidimicrobiales bacterium | reverse complement strand
CTCCCGAGCCGGGGCGGCACGGCGTGGAGCAACGGGCTCAGCACCGACGCCAGCTCGTGGAGCCAGGCGTCCCACTGGTCGTAGGCGTCGGCGTCCTTGTCGGAGAACTTGGCGATCTCCTGACGCCGGCGGACGGGCTCGTCAGGCAGTCGCAGCGACCGCCCGTCCGGGTAGGGCACGAAGTACGGGCCCTGGGCGAAGACCTTGTAGCCGTGCTGGTCGAGCTGGAGATCGCGCCGGATGGCCTCCGGCAGCAGGCTCACGACGTACGAGAGCATCGCGACCCGGTAGTCGGGGCCCCAGGGCTGTTCGGTGACGGCGGCCCCGCCCACAATCGGCCGGCGCTCGAGGACGACGGTGCGCTTGCCGGCGCGCGCCAGGTACGCCGCCGCCACGAGACCGTTGTGGCCGCCGCCGATGACGATGGCGTCGTAGGCGTTCGCCTGCATCCCGGCGACGCTACCGTCGCGACCCGATGCGGACGCTGCGGCCGCGCCAGGCCTGGGGAGTCGGCGTGCTGGTCGCGGTGGCCGGGCTGCTCGGCGTGGTCGCCGTCGCCGCCGACGGATCGCCGCTCGCGGCGCCGCTGGATCCCGCGGGCGGCGGCGAACGGCTGCGGGCTGCCCTCAGCGTCGTCGGTCTGGCCGCCGCGGCGCTGGGGGTGGTGGTGCTGGTGCTGGTGTTCACCGGCGAGCGCAACCGCCGGCCGCAGTTCGGCCGGCCGCCGAGCTTCCTGCGCAACCTGCTCGCCATGATCCTGCTCGCCGCGCTGGCCGTGGCCGTCATCCCCCTGCGCCGGGCCACCGAGCCGGCGACCCGGGAGCCTGCAGCACCGCCGCCCGCCACGGCCGCCGCGGGGGACAGCAGTGACGACGGCGGCGTGCCGTGGCCAGTGCTCGCCCTCGCCGGCGTGGTCGTGAGCGCCCTCGGCTGGGCGGCGTGGACGGCGCGCCGGCGCCGCGCTAGCCCGAGCGCCGACATCACCGACACCGACACCCAGCGGCAGGCGGCGGGCCGTGCCTTCGACGCCTCGCTCGCCGACCTCGAGGCCGAGCCCGACCCGCGCCGGGCCATCATCGCCGCCTACGCCCGCCTGCTCGACGGTCTCGCCGCGTGCGGCCTCGGGCGGCGCGAGGCCGAAGCCCCGGAGGAGCATCTGCGCCGGGCGCTGCTGGCGTTGCGCGTACGCGCCGACCCGATGCAGGTGCTCGTCGACCTGTTCGGCGAGGCCCGCTTCAGCGAGCACGTCCTCACGGCCGACGACAAGGCGGCGGCCATCGACGCCTTCCGGGCCGCCCGGAACGACCTCGTACCGCACCTGGTGCCGTCATGAGGATCGCCGGCTACGTCAAGTTCGGGCTCCTCGTCATCGGCGTCGCCGGCGTGGTCGCGCTGGCCACGCCCGAGCACACGTCGATTGCCGTCCGGGTGGCCGTCTTCCTCGTCGCCGGCACCCTGGCGGTGGCGCTGCTCGAGTTCGCCCGCCGGCGCGCCCCCCAGCCCGCGCCCTCGCCGTTCGAACCGCGGCGCACCCCCGTGCCGCCGCCCGGCCCGCCCGCCGATGTCGTGCGCTTCGCGCTCGAGCTGCGCGCCTACGACGCCGCCTCCACCGCCGGCACGGTGCCCACTGTCGTCCCCGGCGCCCTGCGCCGGTCGATGCAGGCGATCGTGCGGTCCCGCCTCGTGGCGCGACCCGACGCCGTCGTGGCCGAGTCGCTGCGGGCCGCCCTCGACGGCGAGCCGGTGACGGCGCCCGTCGACGATCTCCTCGCCGCGCTGGAGGCGATGTGACCGCACCCTCGCCCACGGGCACGCTGAGCCTGGCCGAGACGGCCGCCCGCGCCGATGCCATCGTCGCCGAGCTGTCACGAGCCGTCGTGGGCAAGCGGGCCGTGCTCGAACTCGTGCTGATGGGGCTGCTCGCCGACGGGCACGTGCTGCTCGACGACCTCCCGGGTGTGGCCAAGACGCTCACGGCCCGGTCGCTGGCCACCGTCACCGGCCTGTCGTTCGCCCGCATCCAGTTCACGCCCGACCTCCTGCCCGCCGACATCACCGGCGCCGTCGTGCTGGACCCGCTCCGCCACGACGTGACGTTCCGGCCCGGCCCCGTGTTCGCCCACCTGGTGCTGGCCGACGAAGTGAACCGGGCGCCGGCCAAGACGCAGGCGGCTCTGCTGGAGGCCATGCAGGAGCGCCAGGTGACGGCCGACGGCGTGACCCATCCGCTGCCGCGGCCGTTCGTCGTCGTCGCCACCCAGAACCCGATCGAGTACGAGGGGACCTATCCCCTGCCCGAAGCGCAGCTCGACCGTTTCCTGCTGCGGACGACGGTCGGCTACCCGACGCCCGACGACGAGTGGGACCTCGTGGCCCGCCGGCTCGAACGCGGCACCGACGACGTGGACCTGCGCCCGGTGGTGGCGCCCGGCGACGTGGTCGCCATGCAGCGTTCGTTGGAGGGCGTGCACGTCAGCGAGCCGATCGGGCGTTACGTCGTCGCCCTCACCGACGCGACCCGTCACGACAGCGCGCTGCAGGTGGGCGCCAGCCCCCGGGGCTCCCTCGCGCTGGTGAAGCTGGCCCGGGCCCACGCCGTGCTGGGCGGGCGCGACTTCGTGACGCCGGATGACGTCAAGGCCATCGCCGTCCCGGCCCTCGCCCATCGCCTCGTGCTCGCCAGCGATCAGTGGGTGCGACGGGTCGCGCCCGAACAGATCCTCGCCCGCATCCTCGACGAAGTCCCCGCTCCTTCTCACGACTGACGTGCAACGTCATGGCACGCCGCGCCTGGTCGCCTACGGCACCCTCACGGTTCTCGGGCTGTTCGCCGCCATCGTCACCGGCCGGGCCGAATTGGCCGCCCTGGCGGCGCCGTTCGCGCTGATCTTCGCGGCCGGCCTCGTGCTGGCCGAGACACCGGCGCCCACCGCGGGCCTGCGGCTCGACGCCGAACGGGTGGTGGAGGGCGACGCCATCCGCGTGGACGTGACCGTGACCACCGACGTCCCGGTCGGGCGGCTGGAGGTCCTCGTCCCGGTCGGTGGTGACGTCGTGGCCGAAGAGCCGGATGCCGGCGCGCTGGCGTGGAGCGGCACGAGCCGGGCGCTGGCCGCCGGCGTGACGGGCCGCCTCCGCACCGGGCACTGGGGTCTGGTGCGGATCGGGCCGGTGTGGGTGCGCGCCTACGCGCCGCTCGGGCTGGTGCGGTGGGAAGGCGCGCTCGGCGGCGTGCCCTCGGTTCGGGTGCTGCCGGGCGCGGCCACCCTGCGGGCGATGCTCCGGCCGAGCGAGCCGCGGGCCATCGCCGGCAGCCACCTGGCCCGGGTGCGGGGCGAGGGCCTCGAGTTCGCCGAGGTGCGGCCGTACGCCCCCGGCGACCGGTTGCGGGCCGTCAACTGGGCCGTCAGCGCCCGGCGCGACGGCGTGTGGGTCAACCAGCGCCATCCCGACCGGTCGGCCGATCTCGTCGTGCTGGTGGACACGTTCTCCGACGACCGCGACGGCACCGCACCCGCGCTCGTGCGGGCGGTGCGGGCGGCGTGGTTGCTGGCGACGGCCCACCTCGCCGGACACGACCGCGTGGGTGTCGTCACGTTCGGCGGCTATCCCGCGTGGCTGACGCCCGGCGGCGGCGAGCGGGCTCTCCTCGCACTGTGCGACCGGCTGCTCGCCACTCGGGCGGCGTGGACGGAGGCGCAACGGTCGGTCCGCTTCCTGCCGGCTCACGTCATCCCGTCGGGTGCCCTCGTCGTCGGCCTCACACCTCTGCACGACCTGCGCATGGTGGTGGCCCTCGCCGATCTGCGCCGGCGGGGCCTCGACGTTGCTGCGGTCGAGATCGACGTCCTCGACGAGGTCGGCGCCACGACCACCGACCGCGGCCTGGGGCCGTCGGTGCTGCGGCTGTGGCGGCTCGAGCTGGAGCGACGCCGCACGGCCCTGGCCGCCGTGGGCATCCCGGTGGTCCCGTGGTCCGCCGACCAGGACGCCGCCCTCGCCCTCGACACGCTGGCTCGGGTGCGGCGCCGCCCGGTGGCGGGAATCCGATGAGGGCCGTGCTGCGCAGCCGCTGGCCTCTGGCTGGTGCCGCGCTCGTGGTCGGCGCGCTCACCGTCGTCGTAGCCGGCCTGGCCGTCGCCCCCGACGTCCGCACGCTGGCCCTCGAGGTCGGCGTCGTCGGCTGGGTCCTGCTGGCGGTCGCCGTCGCCTGGCAAGGCATCGTGTTGACGCCGGCGCTGGTGGGACTGGGCATCCCGGCCGCTCTCCTGGTGGTCCATCACCAGGACACCGCGCCCGTGATCGTGCCCGCCGCCGCCCTGCTGGTCGCCACGGGCGAACTGGCCGGCTGGTCGCTCGACCGGCGGTCGGTGGTCCCCGAGGCGCCGGTGCTCGTGGCCCGGCGGTTGGCGTCGACGGCCGGGCTCACGGCGGGCGCGGCGGCCGTCGCGGGTGGCGTCCTCGCCGTCAGCGGCCTCCCTGCGCCGGGCGGGATCCTGCCTCTGCTCACCGGCGCCGCCGCCATCGTCGCTATCGTCGCCCTGGCCGCCCTCCGCCGGTGGTGAACGGTTCCTTACCAGTAGTTAGTTCGCCAAACTATCTATACTGGCGAGCATGGTGCGGATGAGGCGAGCGGCGAGGGACACGTTTCGCTCGCTGCAGGTCCGCAACTTCCGCCTGTTCTTCGGCGGTCAACTGATCTCGCAGGTGGGCAACTGGCTCACGATGATCGCCCAGACGTTGCTGGTGCTGCACCTCACCGGCAACGGGCTCGCCGTCGGGCTCCTCGTCGGCTGTCAGTTCGCCCCCGTGCTCCTGCTGGGCGCCTGGGCTGGCCTCGTGGCCGACCGGTCCGACAAGCGCCGCCTCCTGCTCATCGTCCAGTGCTTCGCCATGCTGCAGTCGTTCACGCTGGCGACGCTGGCGTTCATGGACCATCCGCCGCTGCTGGCCATCTATGCCGTCGCCCTGGCCGGCGGCGTCGCCACCGCCTTCGACAACCCGGCCCGGCGGTCGTTCGTGGTCGAGATGGTGCCGCCCGAGGACGTGCAGAACGCGGTGTCGATGAACAGCGCGCTGATGACCGGCGCCCGCGTCGTCGGCCCGGCGTTGGCCGGCCTGCTCGTCGTCACCGTCGGCTACGGCTGGTGCTTCACCCTCGACGGCCTGTCGTACCTCGCCGTCATCGCCGGGCTCTGGAAGATGAACCCGGCCGAACTGCGCCAGCCGCCGGTGACGCCCCGCTCCAAGGGGCAGATCCGCGCCGGCTTCCGCTACGCCCACGGTCACCCCGATCTGTGGATCCCACTCGTGATGATGGCGGTCATCGGCCTGCTGGCGTTCAACTTCACCGTCACCATGCCGCTGTTCGTGACTCGGTCGCTCGGCGGGAGCGACACGACGTACACGCTCCTCTATTCCGTGCTGAGCGTCGGGGCGCTGGTCGGCGCCCTGGCCACGGCGCGCCGGGCCGCCGTCGAGGTCTCCAACGTGGTGGTCGGCGCCGTCATGTTCGGCGTCGCCATGCTGCTGTTGTCGATCGCTCCGACGCTGCTCCTCGCCTTTCCCGGGGCCCTGCTCCTGGGCTTCGCCAGCATGGTGTTCATGACGCAGTCGACCGCCATCGTCCAGGTGCGGTCCGATCCCGCCATGCGGGGCCGGGTGCTGGCGCTGCAAGCGATCGTCTTCCTCGGCAGCACGCCGATCGGCGGCCCGATCCTCGGCCTCATCTGCGATGCATGGGGAGCCCGGGCCGGCCTCGTCGTGGGCGGCCTCTCGACGCTGGCGGCGGCGGCCTGGGGCGTGTGGGCCGTACGCCGGGGCGTCGGCCACCCGGTGGAGGCGCAGTTCTCCCGGGCCTAGGAATATCCGAAGCAGATCCTTGTGTTATGTTGGACAGCGCACAAGGAGGTGCCCAATGCCAGTGGCTTTGGTGACCGGAGCTTCGAAAGGACTCGGCCTGGCGCTCACCCGGGCCCTGGCCGACCGGGGATGGTCGGTCGTGGTGGACGCCCGTGACGGCGACGCCCTCGAGCGGGCGACAGCGGGGCTGCACGGCGTGACGGCCGTGCCCGGCGATGTCGCCGATCCCGTCCATCGGGCCCAGCTCGTGGCGGCCGTCGAGCGCCTCGGGCGGCTCGACGTGCTCGTGAACAACGCCAGCACGCTCGGGGCCAGCCCGCTGCCGCGGCTCGACGTCCTCGCGCTCGACACGTATCGCCAGATCCTCGAGGTCAACGTCGTGGCGCCCCTCGCCCTGGTGCAGGCGTTGCTGCCCCTCGTGCGGGCGAGCGCCGGCCGGGTCGTCAACGTCACGTCCGACGCCGGCGTGGAGGGCTACGAGACCTGGGGCGGGTACGGATCGTCGAAGGCGGCGCTCGAGCAGCTCTCGAACGTGCTCGCCGCCGAGGAGCCGGACGTCAAGGTGTACTGGGTCGATCCCGGCGACATGCGGACCGACATGCACCAGGCCGCCTTTCCCGGCGAGGACATCTCCGACCGACCACCGCCCGAGGAGAGCATCCCCGGATTGCTCGCCCTCCTCGACGGCGACCGGCCCAGCGGCCGCTACAGCGCCAAGGCGCTGGTGACGCCGTGACGGCCGAGCTGCTCGAGCGGCCGGGGCTCGACTTCGAGCTGCCGCCTTCCCTCGAAGCACACGAGCCACCCGAGGCCCGGGGCGAGCGCCGCGACGGCGTCCGGCTCATGGTCTCGAGGGGTTGCGACGAGCCTGTCCACGCCCGTTTCACCGATCTGGCGTCGTTCCTGCGGCCCGGCGACCTCGTCGTGTTGAACACGTCGGGCACCCGGCCGGCCGCCGTCGACGCCCGCTCGACCGATGGCCAGCGCCTCGTGGTCCACGTCTCCACGGAGCTGCCCGCCGGCCTCTGGCTGGTAGAGGTGCGCCTACCGGCGGGCAACGGCAGCAGCGTCCCGTTCGGCGCCGACATCGCCGGGCCGCTGGCGCTGGCCGGTGGCGGCGAGGCCCGGCTCCTCGACCGCTTCCGCGGCTCGACGCGGCTGTGGGTGGCGGCGCTCACCTTGCCGCCTGACGTCGACACCTACCTCGCCCGCCACGGGCGGCCCATTCGTTACGGATACGTCGATCGCGACTGGCCCGTCGCCGCCTACCAGACCGTGTACGCCACGGAGCCGGGCAGCGCCGAGATGCCGTCGGCGGGCCGGCCCATCACGCCCGAGATCATCACGGCGCTCGTGGCCCGCGGCGTCGCCGTGAGCCCGCTCGTGCTCCACACCGGCGTGTCGTCACTCGAGGGACACGAGGCGCCCTATCCGGAGTACTACCGGGTGCCGGCCGAGACGGCCGAGCGGGTCAACGCCACCCACGCCGCCGGCCACCGTGTCATCGCCGTCGGCACCACCGTCGTGCGGGCCCTCGAGTCGGCCGTCGACGAGCACGGCCTCGTGCACCCGGCCGAGGGCTGGACCGAGCTCGTCGTGACGCCCGAGCGGGGCGTGGCCGCCGTCGACGGCCTCGTCACC
>DASXAI010000799.1:0-3464 GCA_036406775.1 Acidimicrobiales bacterium | reverse complement strand
CATCGGTGGCCGTCGCCTGCTCGACCTGGCAGGTGTCGGCATCGACGACGTCGAAGTGGTCGACCTCTACTCGTGCTTCCCGTCGGCGGTGCAGGTGGGTGCGGCTGGCCTCGGCCTCGGTTTGGATCGTCAGCTGACGCGCACGGGTGGGCTCGCCTTCGCCGGCGGCCCGTGGAACAACTACGTCACGCACGCCGTGGCCACCGCCGCCGCCGACCTGCGCGAGCGGCCGGGCGCCTACGGGTTGGTGTGGGGCAACGGCGGCTTCCTGACCAAGCACTCCTTCGGCATCTACTCGACCACGCCGCCGCCTGGCGGCCTGCGCCTCGACGGCGCGGACGTGCAGCCCCAGATCGACGCCGCCCCGTCCCGCCCCCTCGCCGAGCCGACCGACGCCGCCGGACCGGCCACGGTGGAGGCGTACACCGTCATGCACGACCGCGACGGAGTGCCGGAGACGGCGCTGGTGGCCTGCCTTCTCGCTGACGGCCGGCGAGCGTGGGGCACGTCCACCGATCGCGACGTGGCGGCGGCGATGTGCGAGGGCGAGTGGGTCGGTCGGGCCGTCAGGCTCGACGCTGACGGCGCCCTCCACGCCAGCTGAAGACCGTGAGTCGGCTGATCACCCGGCTTGCGGGCAAAGAGCCGACTCACGGCGTCGTCTAGGTTCGGACGCCGTGCGAGCCACCGTCATGCGCGACTGGAAGCTCTCGGTGGAAGACGTGCCCGACCCCGTGCCGGGTCCGGGTCAGGTGCTGGCCAAGGTGTTGGCGTGCGGGATCTGCGGCAGCGACCTGCACATGCTGCAGCACGGCGCCGAGCAGATGCAGCTCATGGCCGAGCTGGCGGAATCGGCACCGCCCGAGCCGTTCAAGTTGGTGGCGTTGGAGCCGGCCGCCGCCACGGTGATGGGCCACGAGTTCTGCTGCGAGGTCGTGGAGGCGGCGCCCGGCTGCGACAACCTCGCCGTCGGCGACATCGTCGTGTCGGTGCCCGTGGCCTTCGACCCTGACGGGTTGCACGCCGTCGGCTACTCCAGCCGCTATCCCGGTGGCTACGCCGAGGCCATGGTGCTGAACGATGTCACCGGCATCAAGGTGCCGGCCGGTCTGCCGGCGCGCCTGGCGGCACTCACCGAACCCTTCGCCGTCGGCGTCCACGCCGTGGCCAAGAGCCGCATCGCACCGGGCGACGCCGCCATCGTGCTGGGCTGCGGTCCCGTCGGCCTGGCCGTGATCGGCGCCCTGCGGTTCAAGGGCATCGGTCCCATCGTCGCCGCCGACTTCTCCCCGACGCGCCGCGCCCTGGCCGCGGGCCTCGGGGCCGATGAGGTGGTCGACCCGAACGAGACCGCGGCCATCACGGCGTGGCAGCGTGTCGACGGCGTGCGGCCGCTCGTCGTGTTCGAGGCGGTCGGCGTCCCCGGCATGATCGACGCCGCCATGCGCATGGTGCCCCGGGGCTCACGCGTGGTCGTCGTCGGCGCCTGCATGCAGGAGGACCACATCCAACCGATGGCCGGCATCCGCGGCGAGCTGTCGGTGCAGTTCGTGTTGGGCTACGAACCCGATGAGTTCGCCCAGTCGTTGCAGGCCATCGCCGACGGTGCGGTGGACCTGGCGCCCATCATCACCGGGACCGTCGATCTCGACGGCGTTCCGGGCGCGTTCGCCGATCTGGCCCGGCCCGACGCCCACGCCAAGATTCTCGTCGAGCCGTACTGATGCGTCGCCGCCGCCGCTTCGCTTCAGCGGCTCCTGCTCGCTCCGCTCGACAATCGGTTCTTCCGATGCGTCGCCGCCGCCGCTTCGCTTCAGCGGCTCCTGCTCGCTGCGCTCGACAATCGGTTCTTCCGCGACATGGCTGACACGTTTCCGCGGCAATATGCGAGGACGCGGCGCTTCACCCTCGGCGAGCCCCGCAACCTCACGGTGTCGCCCGACGGGAAGCGTGTCGTCTTCGCCCGGTCGCGCGGCGGCAACGACCCCGTCAACTGTCTGTGGGTGTTCGACGTCGACAGCGGCGAGGAGCGCCTCGTCGCCGATCCCCACGTGTTGCTCGGGTCCGACCGCGAGACCAACCTCCCCGAGGAGGAGCGCCGCCGGCGGGAGCGGGCCCGGGAGGCGGCGGGCGGTGTCGTGAGCTACGCCACCGACGACGCCGTCGTGGCTGCCGCCTTCACGCTCGACGGCCGCCTGTTCATCGCGGGCCTCGTCTCGGCGGCGGCGCGCGAGCTGCGCGTGGTCGGCCCGGTGTTCGACGCCCGGCCCGACCCGACGGCCCGGCACCTCGCCTACGTCAGCGGCCCCACCCTCCGGGTCGCCGAGCTCGACGGCAGTTCAAGGGTCCTCGCCGGCGAGTCCGATCCCGACGTCTCATGGGGCTCGGCCGAGTTCATCGCGGCCGAGGAAATGGGTCGGGGGCGGGGGTTCTGGTGGGCGCCCGACGGCACCCGCCTGGCCGTGGCCCGAGTCGACACGTCGCCGGTGCAACGGTGGTGGATCGGCGACCCGGCCCAGCCCGGGACGGCGCCCGCCGAAATCGCCTATCCCGCCGCCGGCACCGACAACGCCCTCGTCACCCTGCACGTCATCGGCGTCGACGGGTCGAGAGTCGATGTCGACTGGGATCGCCAGGAGTTCCCGTACCTCGCCGCCGTGCGGTGGGACGACCCGGCCGGGCTCCTCGTCACGCTGCAGTCGCGTGATCAACGCCGGCTCGAGGTGCGTGCCGTCGACACCGCGTCGGGCGCCACCACCGCCGTGTTTCTCGACAGCGACGAGGCGTGGGTCGAGCTCGTACCGGGCGCGCCGGCATCGTTGGCGGGCGGGCGCCTCGTGACCGTGGCCGATCGCGACGGCGCCCGTCGCCTTCTTGTCGACGGCGTCGCGATGACGCCGTCCGAGCTCGACGTGCGATCGGTCGTGAGCGCGGCCGGCGACTCCGTCGTGTTCATCGCCAACGAGATCGAGACGCCGACGGAGCAACACGTATGGCGCTGGTCGGACGCCAGCGGCGTGACGCCGCTCACGTCCGTGCCGGGGGTGCACACCGCCGCGGCCGGAGGTGAGACCGTCGTCATTCGCTCGGCCAACCTCGAGCACGACGGCACGCGCACATGGCTGGTGGGCGGCGGCGACATCACGTCGTTCGCCGAGACGCCGCTCGTGCGCCCGAACGTGACCCTGGCCCGCCTCGGCCCGGGGGCCCTGGCGACCGCCATCCTGCTTCCCGCCGACGTCGCCGATGGCGGACAGCTTCCCGTGCTGCTCGACCCCTACGGTGGCCCGCACGCCCAGCGGGTGCAGGCGGCCCGGGCCCAGTACCTGACGTCGCAATGGTTCGCCGACCAGGGTTTCGCCGTCGTGGTGATCGACGGAAGGGGCACACCCGGAAGGGGCGCGGCGTGGGAGCGCGCCGTGCACCTCGACCTGGCCGGCCCAGTGCTCGACGATCAGGTCGAG
>DASXAI010000798.1:0-4145 GCA_036406775.1 Acidimicrobiales bacterium | reverse complement strand
TCGGGCCGGGAGGGCGGGTTCTCGGTCGACACGTCGAGCTGTTCGCGGTAGTCGGTGCGGTTGTTGGTGAGCTCCGAGCCGACCGCCTCCCAGCCGCGGAAGTGACGCGACCGGCGCTTGTCGATGCGCCCCTTCGTCTCGTCCGGCAAGGCGAAGAACCGCTGCAGTCCGTCGAACCAGCGGGCGAAGAACTCGTCCGGCACGCCGTGTCCGACCAGGTGGAAGAACCCGACCTGGTGGCACACCGTTCGGACCTCGGCCGCCACCGAGGCGGCGTCCTCGCTGTCGTTCCGTGTCCAACGGGACAGGTCGACCACAGGGATCGACGTGAACGCGGCGCCGGGCCGGCTTCGCACGTCCTGACTCATGCCGTCGAGGCTAAGGCTCAACCAGCGGCGTACGTGCGCCCGTTGACGGAACCGCGGCCGCGCCCGCTGACGGCGCGCAGCAGCTCCAGGAACGGGACGATCTGCTTGTTCATGTCGAAGCGCTCTTCCACCAACTGCCGCCCGGCATCGCCCATGCGCCGCGCCAGTGCCGGATCGCCGATCAGGGTGGTGAGGGCATCGGCGAGATCGCTGCTCTCGTCGGGTTCGGCGACGAAGCCGGTCTGGCCGTCGACGACCTGCTCGGGCAGGCCACCCGATCGGCACACGATCACGGGCAGGGCGCGGGCCATGGCCTCGAAGACGACGTGCGGCGACGCGTCCATGGTGGACGGGAAGGCGAACACGGCGGCGCCGTCGAGAATGAGGTCGATGCGGCTGTCTCCGACGTTCACGTCGCGGACGACGCGCAAGCCGTCCTCCTCCGTCACGTCGTCCTTCGTGACGAGCACGAGGTCGGCGCGCTCGCGCAGGTCGGCTCGCCACACGTCGATGAGCCGGCGGCCACCCTTGCGCTCGAGCGTGGTACCCACGAATGCGATGGTGGGCCGCCGGCGGGTCCGCGGCCGAGGTCGTGGCCCCGGCACGATGCCGAAGGCGTGGGCCCACACCTTGGCGGCGTCGATGCCGTAGTCGTTGCGCACGCT
This sequence comes from Acidimicrobiales bacterium, assembly GCA_036406775.1. Taxonomy (GTDB): domain Bacteria; phylum Actinomycetota; class Acidimicrobiia; order Acidimicrobiales; family Ilumatobacteraceae; genus DASXAI01. The sequence goes on along the minus strand of DASXAI010000798.1, from coordinate 3,112 downwards.
GGCCGCCGCCCATTCCGACTTGGCGACGATGGCATCGGCTCGTTCGTACACCCGCCGTTCGACGGCGGCGACGGGCCGGGTGACCATCGGCGTGAACCGGGTGGGATACCGATACGGCAGGCGTCGGCTGTTCTGGGCGTTGGTCATGTCGAGCGAGACGACGCTCGGCTTCTTGCCCACGAGGTCGAGGCAGAGCAGCGCGCTGTTGGCTGTGTACCAGTGCACGACGTCGGCCTCGTCGACGTAGGGGCGAACCAAGCGGCGGGCGACGGCGGCCGCCGCGAACTGAGCGCGCGCCGGCTGCAGGTCGAGATCGAGCCGGCCGAGGCCGGGGACGGCGGCGCCCACCAGGCGCCGCCCGAGCCGGGGCGGCGGCACGTGCACGAAGCGCGCCTCGATCTCGGGATGGGCGTGGAGCGCCTGCTCGATGTGGCGGTGGAACGTGCGGTGACCACCGATGTTCTCGCTCAGGAAAAGCACCCGCACAGCCTGATCGTAGAGATCGAGCGCACCAGCGTCCGTAGGTCGAACGGCCTCAGGCCGTCTATGACCTGGTGGCGCCCCACCGGTACCCTCGCTCGAATGCCCTCCACGCCGGAAGAACCCCTCCCGCGTGGACGCTCGGCACCCGGTTGGGCGCTCCCCGAGGTGCCCGTGGAGAGCGCTGGTGTCGACGAGGTCGCCATCGTTCCGTGGCCACTCCTGTTGCGGGTCCGGTCTCAGTTGCGTGGGCTCTCGACCCGCTCGACGTCGTCGAGTCGCTGGACCGTGCTCGTGGTCGCGCTCGCCGGCCTCTTCACCGTCAGCGTCACCATCACGTTGCTCGCGGTGTCGCTCGTCGACATCTCCAAAGACGTCGGGTCCGACGCCGTCACGCTGTCGTGGATCATCACGGGGCCGATGCTGGCCTTCGGCGTCGTGGGCCCGGCCTTCGGCAAGGCCGGCGACATCTGGGGTCACAAGAGGGTCTTCCTCCTCGGCTTGTTCGGCGCCGCCGTGTTCGCGGTGGCGACGGCGTTCGCGTGGAGCGCGCTCTCCTTGATCCTCTTCCGCACGTTGTCGGCTTCGTTCGGCGCCGCCACCGGTCCGCCGGCGATGGCCATCATCAACGGACTCTTCGAGGCGGAGGAGCGGGTCAAGGCGCTCGGCTACTTCAGCTTCGTCCAGGCCGGTGCGCCGGTGCTCGGCGTGGTGGCGGGCGGCCCGCTGGTCGAAGCGGTCGGGTGGCGCGTCATCTTCCTCGTCCAAGCGCCCCTCTGTGTGGTCGCGTTCGTCGCGGCCCTCGTGTGGATGCCCGAGACGGAGCGACGGGGTCGCACTCGCTTCGACGTCGCCGGTTCGGTGCTCCTGGGCCTCGGCGTCACCGCGCTGCTTCTCGCCGTCAACCGAGGTTCCGAATGGGGTTGGGCCAGTCCCGGTGTCGTGACGGGGTTCGCCGTCTTCCTCGTGTGCGTGCCCGCGTTCCTCGCCGTCGAGCGGCGCGCGCCGGACCCCTTGATCCCACCGTCATGGCTGCGGCGGCGCAACGTGACCGCGCCGGTGGTGAGCCAGTTCTTTGCCAATTTCGCCTACATGGGCGGCTTCATCGTGACGCCGGTGCTGCTCGAGGACGGCCTGGGTTACAGCACGGCGTTCGTCGGCTTGCTGATCATCAGCCGGCCGCTGGCGTTCTCCATCGCGGCCCCTACCGCGGGCTACGTCACCGTGCGGGTTCGTGAGCGCGTCGCCGGCGTCGTCGGGAGCGGCATCCTGGTCGTGTCGATGCTGCTGCTCGCCATGATCGACATCGACGCCACGCCGGCGTTCATCGTCCTCGCGCTCGCGCTGTCGGGCGTCGGGCTCGGGGTGTCGTCGCCGGCGTTGACCGCCACCATCGCCAACGCCGTCGGCGACGAGGACCTCGGCGTGGCGGCGGCCATTCAGCAGCTGTCGACGCAGGTAGGCGCGGTCGTGGGCATCCAGGTGATGCAGACGGTGCAGACCTCGACGGAGGAGCGGGCCGGCCTCATCGGGAGCTTCGCCAACTCGTACCACGTCGGTGCCGTCGCCGCCGTCGCGGCGGTGGTGGCGGCGTTCTGGGTGCGCCCCACGGCGGCCTTGCCTCAGTACCGGCGCGCCGACCGTCTGGCTCCGGCGAGCTGAACCCGCCTACACCGGCCGCGACTCACGGCCGAGCTCGGTGCCGAACCGTGACGAATCTCGGCGTGGTTGCGCTTCTCGGCGTGGTTGAGCCTCGTTTTCGACGCGGCCGACGCCGAGAAGCCGGACTACTCGGTGATGGCCTTGATCTCGTCGGCGACCTTCTTGGCCGTCTCGTCGGGAGCCGTCGCCTGCATCTGCATCAGCTTCATCATGTCGCCCTGCACCTTGATCTTGCCCGACATGAAGGCCTGCATCCCGGCCTGCGGATCCTGGTCGACGAAGATCTTCCGGGCCGTCTCGTAGTCGGTGGTGACCGTGACGTCGGCGTCGTCGAGATGACCCTTCTCCAGCACGACCTCGCCGCTGGACGTGTCCATGAAGAGCTCGATGTCGCCGTCGCCGAACGGTGCGCCCGTGATGACCTGGTTCATCTTGACCTTGTGACCGACCGGGGCCGACTGACCGGCGTACTTCTCACGGATGGCCCTGGCCTCGTCCAACCACTCGTCGGACAGGAACGGATGCGGCATGGGCCCAACCTACTGCCTGCCCTGGCGCCGGTCGGCCAGACTGCGGTGTGGCCAACGAGGACCAGGCGCGGTTCTGGAACGAGGACGGCGGCCCCCGGTGGGTCGCCCACGAGCAGTGGTTCGACACGATGCTGGAGCCGTTCGAGGTCGCGCTCGAGGCCGCTGCCGACGTCCAGCCCGGCGACCACGTGCTCGACGTCGGCTGCGGCTTCGGCACCACGACGCTGGCGCTGGCCCAGGCCGTTGGACCCGACGGCCGTGTCATGGCCGTCGACTTGAGCGACGTGATGGTGGAGCGGGTGCGGGCCCGCGCCACCGACCGCGGCCTCACCAACGTCATCACGCACGTCGCTGACGCCCAGACCGATCCGCTGCCGGCGTCTCACTTCGCGGTCGCGGTGTCGCGCTTCGGGGTGATGTTCTTCGACGACTTCACGACC
>DASXAI010000797.1:0-5424 GCA_036406775.1 Acidimicrobiales bacterium | reverse complement strand
GCGTGCCCGATGTGGGGCGCGTCGTTGACGTAGTAGATCGGCGTCGTGACGTAGAAGTGGGCCACGTCGCGAGGCTATCGAGGGGCTGCCGCCGCGACCGCTCCCCTTTTCCCCAGCGCCAGGCCGCCGAAGAACGCCGCGCCGGCGACCCCGGCGGCGGCGGCGACAGCGGTGGTGCGACGGGCCACGCGGCGCGTGCGGCGGCTGAAGATGACGATGGGCCAACCCCGGTCGTGGGCCTCGCGCGCCAGCGTCCCGTCCGGATTGACGGCGACGGGGTGACCGACAGCCTCGAGCATCGGCAGATCGCTCGCCGAGTCGCTGTAGGCGTACGACAGCGCCATGTCGTAGCCCTCCCAGTCGGCGATCTCCTGGATGGCGACCACCTTGCCCGGCCCGTACACGAACGGCCCGGCCAGCTCGCCTGTGTAGACGCCGTCGACATCGACGGCTGACACCGTGCCGATCCCACCGGTCATCCCGATGGCGGCGGCGAGCGGCTCCACCAGTTCGACGGGAGACGCTGACACGATGTACGTGTCGCGTCCGGCCCGCCGATGCATGTCGACGAGGCGGGTGGCCTCGGGCCGGACCCGCGACAGGAGCTTGGGGATGAGCTCGCCGTTGAGGGCGACGAGGTCGGCCTGACGAACGCCCGTGACGGCGCCGAGGACGCGGGCCCGCACCCGCTCCACCTGGTCGTCGGTGGCGCCGTGATGGCGGAACGCCACCGCGCCGGCGATGTCGCGGGCGAAGGCGCGAGTGGGCACCAGATCCTTGCGCCACGCGGCCACCGCGAACGCGAACGCCGACGAACCGCTGATCAGGGTGCGGTCGAGGTCGAAGAACGCAGCACCACTCATCTGTCCCTGACCTCGGCCACGGTGTGCCGAGGATCCGGGTCGTAGTGCACGCGCACCCACGGGTTGGAGCCGCCGCCCGTCCACGGGTCGACCTGCTCGATCTCGACGTCGGTCGGCGGGTCGAAGACCTCGCGCAGGCCCATCATCATGGCGGCGGCCACCGCGCCGGCCGCGCTGCGGCGGCGCACCTTGCCCACCGGCCGGGCGGCGGCCTCGTCGGCGGGCGCGTCGATGCGGGCCAGGGTCTCGTCGTCGTAGACGTCCTCGAGCTCGTGATCGTCGTCGATGACACTCACGCTAACGAGTAGCGGAGCTCGATGACGTGCGGGCCCACGGACGTGCCGCCCGGACGATCTCACGACCTCACTGGAGCGCCGTCGCCAGGCCGTCGACCACGCGGTCGATCTCGTCGTCGGTGATCACGAGTGGCGGGCAGAACGACAGCGTGTCCGTGCCGATGGCGCGGGTGATGACACCGAGCCCGAGCATCCGGTCGCGAATCGCCGTGGGGTCCTGCCCGGGCGCGAGGCCGACGGCCCAGACGGCGCCGTCGCCCCGCACCTGCTCCACCACGCCGTCGGCGGCCAGGCTGCGCAGACCGTCGGCCAGGCGGTCGCCCACCGGCTTGGCCCGGTCGAGCAGACCTTCGTCGGCGGTGATGTCGAGCGCGGCCAGCGCGCCGGCCGCGGCGGCGGCGTGGCCCGAGTACGTGTGGCCGTGGCGCAGGACGAACGCCGGATCGGCCTCGAGCGGCGCCCGCACTTTCGCGCCCACGACGACTCCACCCACGGGGATGTACCCGGACGAGACGCCCTTGGCGAACGTGATGAGGTCGGGCCGCACGCCGAAGCGCTCGGTGCCGAACCAGTGGCCCAGGCGGCCGAAGCCGCAGATGACTTCGTCCATCACCAGGAAGGCGCCGTGCTGGTCGCATAGGCGGCGCAGGCCGGGCAGATAGCCCTCGACCGGCGGGTGGACACCGCCGGCGCCCTGGATGGGCTCGGTGATGACGGCGGCGATCCGGTCGCCCTGCTCCGCGAACAGCGTCGCCACCGCTTCGAGGTCGTTCGGCGGCAGGTTCACGAAGTCGGGCACGAGCGGGCCGAAGCCGGCTTGATTGGCGGGCAGGCCCTGGGCTGTGAGGCCGCCGTAGGTGACGCCGTGATAGGCGAGGCCGCGGCTCACGATGATCGTGCGCTCGGGCTGGCCCGCCTGCACGTGCGCGATGCGAGCGAGCTTGATGGCGGAGTCGACCGCCTCGGAGCCGTCGCACGTGAGGAAGATCCGCGGGTCGTCGACGGGCGCGATGCCGGCCAGGCGGTCGGCGAGGTGCTCGGCCGGTTCGTTGGTGAACGGGTCGAAGGCGTTGTACGCGGGCAGCCGGCGCATCTGCTCGGCGATGGCATCGACGATCCGGTGGCGCCCGTAGCCGACGTTCATGTACCAGAGGCTCGCCATGGCGTCGACGTACTCCTTGCCCGCGGCGTCGTAGACGCGGGCGCCCTCACCGCGCACGATGGTGACGAAGTCGGTACGGGTCGGCTTGGCGTACGGGTGGAGAAACCGGGAGACGGCCATGGCGACAGTCTGGCCCGCCGCTCGCAGGTGCGCGCCCGGGGCCCTCAGTCGGGTGACGAGTCGCGCAGGCGGATGGCGGCGGCGTAGACGACGCGCCTCGGCACGTCGAGCGCGGCCGCCACCTCACTCACGGCGTGCTTCTGGTCGACGCCGGCGGCGTACGCCGCCCGCAGCGCTTCCACCACGTCGGCGGTGGTGGCGGGCGGTGGTGGGGGCGCCCCACCGAGCACCAGCACGAGCTCGCCGCGCGGTTCCTGGGCGGCGGCCCGGTCGCGCGCCGCGCCGAGTGAACCACGCCAGATCTCCTCGTGCAGCTTCGTGAGCTCGCGGGCGATGGCGACGGGCCGGTCCGGGCCCATCGTCTCGACGAGGTCGGAGAGGGTGCGCGCCACCCGGTGGGGTGCCTCGTACAGAACGATCGTGCGCGGTTCGGTCCGGAGCGTCGCCAACCGCTCTCGGCGGGCCGGCCCGCTCCGGGGCAAGAAGCCCTCCACTACGAAGCGGTCGGTCGGCTGTCCGCTCACCACCAGCGCGGCCAGGGCGGCCGACGGTCCGGGCACCGCCTCCACGTCGTGACCGCCGGCGAGCGCCGCCTTGACCAAGCGCTCGCCCGGGTCGGACACGCCGGGCGTGCCGGCGTCGGTGACCACGGCCACCGTGCGCCCTTCGGCCAGCAGGCGGACCACATCGGCCGCAGCCCGCGCCTCGGTGTGCTGGTTGGCGACGACGAAGCGGCGAGCGGCGATGCCGGCGTGCTGGAGCAGCCGCCCGGTGCGGCGCGTGTCCTCGCACACGATGGCGTCGGCGCCGGCGAGGGCAGCGACGGCGCGCGGCGAGAGGTCGCCCAGGTTGCCGATGGGTGTCGCCACGAGCACGAGCCGGCCCGTGCGGCCGCCGGTCACCGCCGGACTTCGAGGCGATCGCCGACGTGGAGACCCCATCGAGAAAAGGCGCCGGCCTCGGCCTCGATCACGGAGCGGGCCTTCATCACGGGCACGCCGACCCGGTGGCGCCCCATGCGCACGGTCTTCAGCACGTTGCCGTCAGCGTCCATGTAGGCCACGTCGATCGGAAATCGCATGCCGACGGTGTGGACCCAGCGCACCCGTTCGAGCAGCAGCGCCCCGTCGAGCCCGTCGCGACCGAGCAGGCCCTTACGCCGTTCGGCGCGGCCTGACGCCACCTGCAGCGAGGCCAGCACCCGCCCGTCGCTCACCAGCCACGCCGTGGTCATCATGACGCGCACAGCCTCGCGCGCGACGCTCAGCGCATGTGGCGGTGGCGGCGTCGGCGTCAGGCCGCCTCGGCCAGCACGGGCGCGGCCGGCGCCTCGGCGACGGCGGGACGCTGGAACGACGACACGACAGCGGACAGCGTCGCCATCACCGCGCACACCACCCAGACGGCTTTCGAGCGGTGCAGGGCGTCGCCGAGGCTCGTCGGTTGGCCCAGGATGGCCACCACCACGGCGACGCCGATCACCGAACCGATCTGGCGAGCGGTCTGGTTGATGGCGCCGCCCATGCCGAAGTGCTGCTGGGGCAGACCGGCGACCGCTGCCGCGCTGAGGACGGGGAACGACATGGCCACGCCCAGCCCGACGAGCAGCGAGATCGGTAGCCACACCGCGAGGTACCGCGGCGTCGTGTCGACGAAGGTGGCGTAGGCGAGCTCGGCCGTGGCGAGCACCAGGGCACCGGTGACGAGGACGGGCCGGAACCCGATCCGCGTCGCCAACCGACCCATGCGGGCCGACAGCGCGGCCACCACCAAGGGGCCGGGCGTGAACGCCAGGCCGGCCTGGAGCGTCGAGTAGCCCCACACGCTCGTGAGGAAGAGGATGTTGCCGAGGAGCGTGGCGAAGAAGGCGATGGCGTAGAAGAACGTGGCGGCGTTGGCCAACGCCACGCCGGGCGCCCGGAACAGCCGGAGGTCGACGGCCGGCGCCGGGTGATGGGAGGCCCGCCACACGGCCGCCGCCGCCAGCACCACCGCCGCCAGGAACGAGCCGACGACGCCGGCCGAGGTCCATCCCCACGACTCGCCCTGCGTGATGCCGAGAGCGAGGGCGGCGACGGCGAGCGAGATGGTGACGACACCGATGAGGTCCGGCTGCGGCCCGCCCACGGCGGATTCCTGCAACACCCGGCGGCCCGCGAGCCAGGCCACGAGGGCGACGGGCAGGTTCACGAGGAAGGCCCACCGCCAGCCGCCCCAGTCGATCAAAACGGAGCCGAGCGACGGACCTGTCGCCACGGCGAGGGCCGACACCCCGCCCCACATGGAGACGACGGCGGCCCGGGATTGTGGCCTCGACGCGCCCAGCAGGAGCGCCAGCGACGCCGGCAACAGCGCGGCGGCCCCGACCGCCTGGACGGCCCGCCCGCCGATCAGCAAGGAGGGATCGGGAGCGATGGCGCAGAGCGCGGAACCGGCGGTGAAGACGGCCAGGCCGCCGAAGAAGATCCGGCGCCGGCCCGACCGGTCGGCGATCCGTCCTCCGGCCAGCAGCAGCGCGCCGAACACCACGCTGTAGGCCGTGAGGACCCACGACAGCGTCGCCGGCGAACTGTCGGGGAACGACCGCTCCATCGAGGGGAAGGCCACGTTCACGATCGACAGGTCCAGCGCCACCATGAAGGCCCCGAGCACCGTCACGGCGAACACCACCGGGTCCACGGCCCGCTCCCGGACCCGAGTCAGTTCTGTCACGGAACTCACTATGGCACAGTGAGTTGCGTCATGCAACGAAGTGGCCCCCATCGCGGAAGTTGAACCTCGGACCGCCCGGACGGGCGTTCTCCGGTGCAACTTCGTCACAGCCCTGTGCGAACATGCGTTCGTGGATGCCGAGGCGACGATCCTGCACGCCGATCTCGATTCCTTCTACGCGTCGGTGGAGCAGCGCGACGACCCCGGCCTGCGGGCCCGGCCCGTGATCGTGGGCGGTGGCGTGGTGCTGGCGGCGAGCTACGAGGCCAAG
>DASXAI010000796.1:0-7430 GCA_036406775.1 Acidimicrobiales bacterium | reverse complement strand
GCGCGCCCCGGGCCGGCGGAGTCGGGCGGATCGTTGAAGGGCGTGACGAGCGGGTTCGTGCTGGAGAACAGGCCGTCCGGGTTGGGATACCAGAGCCAGACGTGCATCGTGACCAAGGGCGGGTGCCAGAACACGAACGCTGAGCCCGTGCTCGGGCTCGATGGTGCGCAGCTGGCCTGGGCGTCGGCGAAGACGAACGTCCCGTCGTCGTAATGGCAGGCGGCGCCGAACGTGCCGTACGTCGCCCCGTCGAGCGGCGGCGTCGACGGCTTCTCCGGGAAGACCCACTCGAGCGCGCCGAGCTCCCAGGAGTTTCGGTTGCGCACGTAGACGAGGATCGGCGGCTTGTCGACGTCGAAGCCCGTTATGGCCGGGTTGAGGAAGTGGTAGCCCATGTCGGGCATCATCGGCGTGATGATGCGGTAGCCATCGGCCTGGGCCGCGCCGAGGTCGTTGACGTAGCGAGCGGTGGCGGCCCGGGCCCGCGCCAGTTGGGACGCGTCGGTCGTGCCCGGGCTGGCGGGAGAGGCCGGCGGCGTGGTGTGGTTCATGGTCGTGGGCGCCGTCGACGACCCCGACGACGAGCACGCCGCGCCGACCACGAGTGTCGCGCCCAGTGCGAGGGCGAGCGTGGTCGATCGCATCGGCCGGCGGCGAGGGCGTCCAGGTCTGGGCTCGCCGTCGCGTGCCGCCTGCGCGGCCGGATCCACCAAGCCGTGTGGGTACGGGGGCTCCACCCCGGGTCGGAACATGCCATCCTCCTCACAACGAGTTCGTTGCTGCGGACGGTACGAATTCGTCCCGGTCACCACATCGGGAGGTACTCCCTATATTGGGCGGCCCGATTCCCCATCTTGGAGTCCCAGCGCGGCAGCGTGGCGCGCCGCCTCCTGGCGGTTCGGGACGCCGAGCTTCGCCAGCACGCTGGAGACGTAGTGATCGACCGTCTTGGGTGACACCACGAGCCGTTCGGCGATCTCGGCGTTCCGCAGGCCCTCGGCGAGCAGCGTCAGTACTTCCAACTCGCGTGGTGTGAGTCCGGATGGATTCGCTCGGGTGGGCTGGCGCGGGCCGCGCGGGATGCGCCGGGCGCCGCGGGCGCGCAAGCGGCTCGCGGCCAAGGCGGCGGCGGGCCGGGCGCCGAGGGAGTGGAAGAGCGCGAGCGCCTCGCGCTGTTCGTCTTCGTCGTCACTGTCCGCCAGGGCCATCGCCTCCTGGTAGCGGCAGCCCATGGCGCGCCAGGCCGCGGCGGATTCGGCGACCCGACCCTCCATGTGCAGGGCGTACGGCGCCGCGCACCCCTCGAGGTGCTGGTTGACGCCGGTTGCCTTCCACGACCAGAACGCCAACTCGCCGCGCCACCAGGCGCTGGGGTGCTGGAACACGACGGCGAGCCCGGCACCCGCTTCGGCCGCCGCCTTCAGGTTGTCGTGCTCGAGCCACGCCGCCTCGGCGCGGGTCGCCCACAGCGGACACACGACGAGCAGGTCGTTCTGCGGCAGCGCCAGCTCGAGCGCTTCGTCGAGGAACGCCCACGGATCAGGCTCACCCCGGCGCGCCCGCAGCCGGCCGAGCACGGTGAGGGCCTGTACCCGCGCGGTGTTGGCACCGGAGCCACCCGGTGCGAGCGACTCGTGCGCCGAGCTGGCGGCGTCGTCCCAGTCGCCTTGCTCCAGGGCCAGCTCGGCTTGGTAGGCCAGCACGAACCGCCGCAGGAAGACGAGGTCGTGGTCGCGCGTGTACTCGAGCGCGTTGGCCAGATGGCGTTGGCCCACCGGATACCGGCGGGTGTGCCTGGCCTCGGCGAGGAGGTTGACGAGCGCCCGGCCCACGTCGTCGTCGAATCCGGCGGCGCGAGCGCGCTGGAGGCTTTCCTCCAGTTTCGCCCAGCCGTCGTCGTCCCCCATGCAGACCTCGGCGGTCCCGATCGTGTTGAGGCCATGGACGACGGTCTGCTCCTCACCAAGTTCTTCGCCCAGCTCGACCGCCCGGTGCCCGAGAGCGATGGCCGACCGGTGATCGTGGCCGCCCACCATCATGAGCTGAGCCAGCGTGGCGTAGGCGTTGGCCAGCTCCGGACCCGGCGGCGCCGATTCCAGCAGCTCGACGGAGTGGGCGGCGAGGTCACGGGCCCGATCCCCCTCTCCGGCACACCACCAGAGGTGGGCCAACCCACGCATGCAGGCGCCTTCGGCGGCCACGTCGCCGACTGCCTGCCGGTCCACGAGCGCCTGTTGCTGGGATGTGATCGCCGATGCGATCGCCGCCGTCAGGAGGCACTCACGCGAGTGGTCCTCGAGCAGACGCGCCCGAGCCACGGCGTCGAGGCGATCGATGTGTGGTAGCGCGGCCCGGTAGAACCCCTCCGCTTCGCGATGTGCACCTAGATCCGAGGCTGCCCTCGCCGCGGCGGGCGCGAACTCCAGGATGGCCTCGGCGTCGCCGGCGGCCGCCGCGTGCTGCGCGATCCGGGGCAGGTCGATGTCCGCCTCCCTGGCGCGCAGCACTGTGAGGCAGCGTCGATTCAGGTCGACCCGCTGCGCCGCCGGGAGGCCGTCCAGCACCGCCTGTCGCGCCAGTTCGTGACGGAACGCGACCGTGGCGCCGGCCTCGACGAGCATTCCACGAGCCACACACTCGTCGAGTCGAGCCTGGTCCGACCGGGCCACGGCAACGATCATTCCGGCGTCACAGCGGCCGGTGACCGCCGCCGCCCGCAGCACCTGCTGGGCCGGCCTCGACAGGCGGCTGGACCGAGCCCACACCGCGTCCCGCACCGTCGTGGGAACCGACCCGCCGCCGGCCGCGACGACCTCGGTCACGAAGAACGGGTTCCCGCTGGCGGCCGCGTGCAGTGCGTCACCGTCGATGCCGGTGCCGTCGACCAGGACGCGTACAGCCGCCGGGGAGAGTGGCGGCAACCGGAGGGTCGTGGCCGAGTTGGCCGGCAGGTCACCCAGGGCCAGGCGCAGAGGATGGCCCGCGTCAACCTCGTCCTCGCGATAGGTGGCGATGACGAGGACCGGAAAGGTCCGCAGTCGCCGGCCCACGATGCGCAGCAGGTCCAGCGTCGCCTCGTCGGCCCACTGGACGTCCTCGAACACGACGGCCCGCACCGGAGCCGGCCGTCGGAGTAGGGCGAGGAACGCGTCGGACGTGCGGTGCTTGTCGCCCTCACGCAACGCGTCACGAAGGTCTCCACCGACTTCGTTGGCCATGTCGACGACGGGAGCGAACGGACGAGCCGGTGTCACGGCGTCGCAGCCGCCCCAGAGCACGGCACTGCGCCCCGAGAACGAGGCGGCGAAGGTGTCGATCAGCGCCGTCTTGCCGATGCCGGCCTCGCCGCTCACGAGGGTCAGACGCCCGCGTCCGCGCCCGGCGTCGGCCACGAGAGCGGCCAATCGAGCCAGGAACTCCTCGCGCTCGAGAAGGCGCACGGGTTGATGATGCTACCGGGTGGACGCCGGAACGGTCGGTGGTGTCAGCGGGCGACGGCGTGCCGGCGCAGGTCGTCGAGGGTCACCCACTCGAGGGCCAGGAGGTGGGTTGCCTCCAGCACCACCGGCGGCGCGACTCCCGCCTCGAGCGCCTCCTGCCAACGTGACGCGCACAGGCACCAGCGATCACCGGGTTGCAGGCCGGCGAACCCGGGCTGCGGCGTCGTGAGGTCGTTGCCCTGGGCCCGGCTGAACGCCAGGAACTCCTCGGTCACCTCGGCGCACACCACGTGCACGCCAAGGTCATCGGCACCCGTCTCGCAACAGCCCGACCGGTAGAAGCCCGTCATCGGGTCGAACGAGCAGTCCTCCAGGTCGGTGCCGAGCACGTTGCGCGCCATCCCTCACTCTCGCGCACCGCCCGGTCAGACGGGCAAGCGGCGCCACACCGAGCGCGGCAGGTGCCGGAAGCCGGCGAAGACGAGCCGCAGCGGGCCGGGCACCCACACGATCTCCTTGCCGGCGGCCAGGGCCTTCACGACGGCGTCGGCGACGGCGTCAGCCGTCGTCGAGAGAGGAGCCGGCTTCATGCCTGCGGTCATCTTGGTCGTCACGAAGCCAGGCCGGACGATGAGCACGTGGGCGCCGTAGGGCCCGAGGGCATCGCCCAGGCCCTGGGCGAAGCCGTCGAGGCCGGCCTTGGTGGAGCCATAGACGAAGTTGGCCTTGCGCACGCGCTCGCCCGCCACCGACGACAACACGACGAGGGTGCCGTGGCCTTGGCGGCGGAGGCGCTCGGCCACGAGCAGCCCCACCGACACGGCGCCGACGTAGTTGGTGCGCGCCGCGGCGACCGCGGCCGCCGGGTCGGCGTCGAACTCGGCCTGGTCCCCCAGCACGCCGAAGGCGAGCAGCACCACGTCGAGGTCGCCGCCGTCGAAGGCGGCGTCGACGAGAGCGGGGTGGTCGTCGGTGCGATCGGCGTCGAAGGCGACGGTGTCGACCGTGGTGGCCCCGAGCGAGCGGAGCTCCTCGGCGAACGAGGTGAGGTCGGTGGGGTGGCGCGCCGCGAGGACGACCCGCCGGCACCGACGCGCCACCATGCGCCGGGTGACGGCCTGGGCGATCTCGCTCGTGGCGCCCAGCACGAAGAGCGACTGGACGTCGCCGAGGCCGTCCTTCATCGCGCCACCAGCCCGAGGCGGCGGGCCAGGTCGGACTGCAGCTCGCCGGCGGGGTCGAGCCGGGCCTGGATCCCCTGCCACTCGCCGAGCCGCGGGTACATCGCGGCCAGTAACTCGGGCGCCACTCGGCTGTCCTTGGCCAGGTAGACGCGGCCGCCGGCGTCGACCACGAGGCGGTCGAGCCCGTCCAGGACGTCGGCCAGACCGGACGTGGCCGCCGGGACGTCGACCGCCAGTGTCCAGCCCGGCGTCGGGAACGACAGCGGCCCGGCGTTGCCCGGACCGAACCGCTTGAGCACCGTTACGAACGACGCCGCACGCGCCGCGCCGAGCCGCTCGATGACGGCGCGCAGCGTGTCGACCGCGTCATCGGGAACCACGCACTGCCACTGGACGAAGCCACGCGGGCCGTACAGGCGGTTCCAGTGGCGGACCATGTCGAGCGGGTGGAAGTACGTCGTGATCGACTGCACCTCGCCGCGGCGCGAGGCCGGCGCCTTGCGGAACCAGAGCTCGTTGAAGGCCCGGATCGAGACCCGGTTGAGCAGGCCGCCCGGGACCAGCGGTGGCGCGCCCACAGGGACGTGCGGGTCGAAGGCCAGCGCCGTCTCGGGCGACCCCCCGACCGCCGCGAGCGGCGCGTGGTCACCGGCCGTCAGTACGCTCCGGCCCAGCGACCGACCGCGTGCCATCACGTCCAGCCAGGCCACCGTGTACCGGGCATGGCGGTCGCTGGCGGCCATCGCCGCCAGCACCGCGTCGAGATCCGGCAGGCGCGTGGTGTCCACGACCATCCGGCTCGTCTCCACGGGGATGGCGCGGAACGAGCACGACGTCACCACACCGGTGAGCCCCATGCCGCCACCGGTGGCCCAGAAGACGTCGGGGTCGTCCGTGGGCGACACGACCCGCGTCTCGCCGCCGGGAAGGGCGAGAGTGAGCGCGACGACGTGGTTCATCCAGGAGCCGTCGACGTGGTGGTTCTTGCCGTGGATGTCGGCCGCCACCGCACCCCCGACGGTGACGTGCCGCGTCCCGGGCGTGACGGGGACGAACCAGCCGCGCGGCAGGAGCTGACGCATCACCGTGTCGAGGCTCGTGCCCCCGGGGGCGGTCACGACGCCGGTGGCCGAGTCGAGAGCGACGGGCCCGGCCGAGCCGGTCATGTCCAGCACGATCCCGCCGGCGTTCTGGGCCGCGTCGCCGTACGAACGACCCAGGCCCCGCGCGATCACGCCGCGGCGCGGGGGCTCGGCCAGCACACCTTTCACGTCGGCGTCGTCGTGCACCGTGACGACGCGCGCCGCGGTGGGCGCGGTGCGACCCCAGCCCGTGAGGAGGCGGCGGTCGGCGGCCACGGGGTCAGGCAAGGTACACGCCGAGGGCGAACGTCACGACCCAGATGAGCGCCAGTGCCTGCAGGGCGCGATCCGACAGGAAGACCTCTTCGGGTGCGCCGCCGTGGCCCCGATCCAGCACGAGCCCGTAGCGCAGCAAGGCGGTCGCCATCGGCACGATCGACAACTGGTACATGGGCCACGACGTGTCGGCCACGCGCGCCTTCTCGAACGCCCACAGGCAGTACGACAGCAACGTGACCGACGCCGCCACGCCGAGCACGAACCGGAGGTACGTGACGGTGTAGCTGTCGAGGCTCGGGCGCAGGTTGGCGGCGTCGTCGCCGAACTCGAGGAGCTCGGCGTAGCGCTTGCCGGTGACGATGAAGAGGGAGCCGAACGAGATACAGATGAGGAACCAGTTCGACATCGGCACGTCGACGGCGACGGCGCCGGCGATGGCGCGCAGCACGAAGCCGGTGGCCACGGTGACGATGTCGACCACGGCGATGTGCTTGAGCCACGCGCTGTAGGCGAGGGTGAGGGCGATGTAGATGGCCACCACCACCACGACCTGCCACCGTCCGGTGCTCGCCGCCACCACCAACGAGCCCAGGAGGAGGCCGACACCGACGATGGTCGCAAGCGGCAGAGGGACGGTGCCGGCAGCCACGGGGCGTTGGCGCTTCGTCGGGTGCCGGCGGTCGGCCTCGACGTCGGCCACGTCGTTCAAGAAGTAGGTGCCGCTCGCCGCCAGGCACAGCGCGAGGAAGGTGACGATGGTGCGCCACAACGCCGACCCGTTGTCGAGCACGCCGGCCGCACCGGGCGCCGCGAACACGAGCAGGTTCTTGATCCACTGTCTCGGCCGCGCTTCACGGACAAGTTCGTGGGCGAGGGTGACCTCGCGCCGCTCGGGCGCCATCGTCATCGGATGCGCACCCCGTGAGTCGCCAGGGCCAGCAGCTCGTCGTCGCCCGACGAGTCCCCGTAGGCCCACAACACGCCGTCGTGGGACGAATGGTCACCCAGCCACGCCTGGAGGCGGACGGCCTTCACGGGACCACGGCAGTTGCCGCCGACCAGCTCGCCGGTGAGGACACCGTCGACGACTTCGAGCTCGGTGCAGATGACGTGGTCGATGCCGAGAGCCGTGGCGACCGGATCGAGATACGGCCGCAACGACGCGGACACGAGCACGGTGCGATCGCCGGCCTCCTGGTGCCGGCGCAGGATCGCCATGGTGTCGGGCCGGAGCCGCCGATCCATGATGTCGGTGGCGAACAGCTCGCCCTGACTCGTGACGTCGGTGAACGACCGTCCGGCCAGCAGCCGCCGCAACACGCCGGCCTTCACCCCGTCGCGGCCGCGGCGAGCCATCGCCGGTGATTCGGCGGCGAGGGCGCGCACCACCGCCCCGGAGCCGGCGACGCGGCACAGGAACGGCACCATGCAGTCACGGCGCGTCA
>DASXAI010000795.1:0-11768 GCA_036406775.1 Acidimicrobiales bacterium | reverse complement strand
TGACGCTCACCGTAGGTCCCGCCTCGGTCGAGGTGACGGTTTTCTCCACATAGTGTCGATTTCCGTCACATCGGCAGAAAGGGGGTCAGCTCGACCAGACGGCGTCGGCCACCGCCACCACGAGGGCGAGCTTGCGCCACTGGTCGTCCTCGGTGAGGTCGTTGCCGTGGTGCGAGCTGGAGAACCCGCACTGCGGGCTGAGGGCCAGACGGTCGAGCGGCACGATGGCCGACGCTTCGTCGATGCGCCGGCGTAGCTCGGCGGCCGACTCGAGCTCGGGTGACTTGGTGGTGACGAGGCCGAGCACGGCCGTCTTGCCCGCCGCGAGGTACCGGAGCGGCTCGAACCCGCCCGCTCGCTCGCTGTCGAACTCGAGGAAGAAGGCGTCGACCTCGAGACCGCCGAAGATCACCTCCGCGATCGGCTCGTAGCCGCCACTCGCCACCCACCGGCTGCGGAAGTTGCCGCGGCACATGTGGGTGGTGACGAGCAGGTCGGCCGGGCGACCGGCCAGCACCGCGTTCATGGCGTCGCGATGGCGCAGGATCAGCTTGTCGGCATCGTCGCCCCGCGCCGTCATCTGGTCGCGGAAGGCCGGGTCGCACAAATAGGCGAAGCTGACGTCGTCGAGCTGGAGGTAGCGACACCCGGCGGCGTACAGCGCCGCGATCTCGGCCCGGTAGGCGTCGATGAGGTCGGACCAGAACTCGTCGACCTCGGGATAGGCGTCGCGGTCGATCACGGCGCGCCCGCCCATGAAGCTGGCCATGCCCGGACCGGGAATCGTGATCTTCGCCGTCTTCGTGGTGACGGACGCCAGGTACGAGAAGGCGTCGACGAAGATGGGGTGTTCGTGGCGGACCTTCCCGGTGATGACGGGGATGGGCGGGCTCTCGCCTTCGCCGGAGAAGTTGGCCGGCCGCGGCCGCGGCGCGAGGTCGATCCCGGCGAACCCGTGCAGGAAGTCGAGGTGCCACCAGTCGCGCCGGAATTCGCCGTCGGTCACGGCCGCCAAGCCGACCGCTTCCTCCTTGGCGGCGAGCTCCCGGATCATGTCGTCCTCGACGGCGCGGAGGTCGTCGGCGGGGAGGCGCCCGTCCTTCCAGGCCTGACGCACCTCGGCCAGGGCCGCCGGCCGGAGCAGGCTGCCGACGTGGTCAGCGCGGCGCGGGAGCTGGGGCATGGCGATCGCCCTCCTAGCGGAAGCCGTCGGCGCCGACCTTGACCTCCGAACGGTCGGCGTCGATGGCGATGGTCGGCACGACCTTGCCATCGAGGTCGAGGACGGGCATCGATTCGGTGTACCAGGTCGGCACCACGGCGGCACCCCAGAAGTCGCGGCGGCGGACGTCGGAGACGGGCCAGCGATACGTCTCGTGATCCGGATCACCGGTGAAGTAGTCGCTGGTGTAGACCTCGACCCGGTGGCCGTCGGGGTCGCGCAGGTAGACGTAGAACGCGTTCGACACACCGTGGCGGCCGGGCCCGCGTTCGATGTGGTCCTGCTCGTTCACCGCGCCGAAGAGGTCGCACAGGCGGAGAATGAGGTGCGACTCCGGGGCGAAGAACCCGACGTGGTGCAACCGGGGGCTCTCGCCGCCCGTGAAGGCGACGTCGTGCACACTCGGCTTGCGGTACATCCACGCCGCGTACAGACGCTGCTCGTCCTCGATCGTCTCCGAGCACCGGAAGCCGAGCGACTCGTAATAGTCGTACGCACCGGCGGCGTCGTGGACGCAGATGTTGAAGTGGTCGATACGGGCCACGTTGGCGCCGTGGTGGAGATCGAACCGCTGCAGGAGCCGCTCGGTGCGGTCGGTGGCGTGGAAGAACTCGAGGGTGAAGCCGAGCGGGTCCTCGACCCGAACGGCGGCGCCGACGCCCTGCACCGCGCCCGCGGGCCGGCGCTCGACCCGGCAGCCCCGTTCGCCGTACCACGCCACGGCGGCGTCGAGGTCGGACTCGGCCCACACCCGGAAGGCCAGGCACGCCGCCGCCGGCTCGTCGCCCTTGCGCAGCACGAGGCTGTGATGGATCCGCTCCTCGTACCCTCGCAGGTAGAGCGCGTGCTCGTCGGCGGCGGTGAGGGCGAAGCCGAGCATGTCGACCCAGAACCAGCGGGCCCGGTCGAGGTCGGTGACGATCAACTCGGCGTAGGCGGAGCGCACGATGTTGGGCGGGGCGGTGGTCATGTCAACCGGCTCCGAAGCGCGGGACGTGGGTGTCGCCCAGGGCGACGTGCACGATGCTGGACTCGGTGTAGAAGTCGAGGCTGTGCTGGCCGCCCTCGCGGCCGAGACCGCTGTCCTTCACGCCGCCGAACGGTGTCCGGAGGTCGCGGACGTTGTGGGAGTTCAGCCACACCATGCCGGCGTCGGTGCGGTGGGCGACCCGGTGACCGCGGCGCAGGTTCTCGGTCCAGATGTACGCGGCCAGTCCGTAGCGCGTGTCGTTGGCCAGCCCGATGGCTTGTTCCTCGTCGTCGAACGGCGTGACGCAGACGACCGGACCGAAGATCTCCTCTCGGAAGATGCGCATCGACGGCTGCACGTCGGCGAACACAGTGGCTTCGAGATAGTTGCCGACGGGCAGGTGGGCGGGCCGGTCGCCGCCCGTGACGAGGCGAGCGCCTTCCCGGCGTCCGGCCTCGACATACGAGAGCACCCGCTCGTAGTGCTCAGCGGAGACGAGGGCGCCGAGCTCGGTGGCCGGGTCGTTGGGATCACCGATGCGGATGGCCGCGGCGCGCTCCCCGAGGCGAGTGACGAACTCCTCGTACAGCGGCCGCTCCACCAGGACCCTCGAGCCGGCCGTGCACCGCTCGCCGTTCTGGGAGAACACGCCGAACAGCGCGCTGTCGAGGGCCGCCGGCACGTCGGCGTCGGCGAAGACGATGCACGGCGACTTGCCGCCCAGCTCCATCGACAGCGCCTTCAAGTGCTCGGACGCCGAGCGCATGATGATGCGCCCCGTCGTGGTCTCGCCGGTGAAGGAGATGACGGGGACGTCGGGATGGGCCACCAGGGCGGCCCCGGCCTCTTCACCGAGGCCGTGCACGATGTTGAAGACGCCCGCCGGCAGCCCGGCCTCCTCCATGATCTCGGGCAGCATGCTGGCGCTGAGGGGCGTCAGCTCGGCGGGCTTCAGCACCACCGTGCAGCCGGCGGCGAGGCAGGGCGCCAGCTTCCATGTCGCCAGCATCAGTGGCGCGTTCCACGGGGTGATGAGTCCGGCCACGCCCTTCGGTCGACGGATGACGTAGCCGAGCTGCTGCTGGTTGCGGAACGCGTCCTCGTGCAGGGCGCCGACGACGTCGGCGAAGAAGCGGAAGTTCTCAGCGGCGCGGGCGCCCAGGCCGCGGGACTGGGTGATCGGCAGGCCGGTGTCGAACGACTCCAGCGCCGACAGGCGCTCGGCCCGCCTCGTGATGCCGTCGGCGATGGCGTTGAGGACGCGGGAGCGGTCGCGGGCCGCCCAGGCCGGCCAGCCGCTCTCGGCGAAGGCGATGCGCGCGGCAGTGACGGCACGATCGACATCCGCCGCGGTGCCGGCGGCCAGTGTGCAGTACACCTCCTGGGTAACCGGGTCGGTCACCGGGATGGTCGCTCCGTCGACACTGGGGACGTGTTGGCCGCCGATGTAGTGCTCGATGCTCGACGGCAGCGACGCCAGGTGGTCGTCTCGGATCGCGGTGGTGGGGGTGGCCGTCATCCGGCGAGGGAGGCGGCCAGGTCGGCGAGCGGCCCCTCGAGCATGGGTGCGCCTTCGACCAGCAGCGCGTCCATTCGACGCCGGCCGGTGGTGGTGGGGGTGACGAGCGGCGGACGGACGTAGCCCGAGCTGATGTGGCCGGCTCGCGCCAGCATGTCCTTGATCGGCGCCGGATTGGTCTCGACGAACATGAGGTCGACGAGCGGGTGCAAGCCGTAGTGGATGTCGAGCGCCTTCTCGATGTCTCCGGCGACGTACAGGTCGTACATGCTGGCGACGGCGCTCGGCGCCAGGTTGGTGACGGCGCTGACGAACCCGATCCCTCCCAGCGTGAGCAGTGGGAGGCAGAGCAGTTCGATGCCCGACCAGACGAGGGTGTCGCGCCCGCACACCTGCAGCACGCGCGAGAAGTGCTCGAAGTCCTTCGTGGTCTCCTTGACGCCGACGATGTTGGCGTGGGC
This sequence comes from Acidimicrobiales bacterium, assembly GCA_036406775.1. Taxonomy (GTDB): domain Bacteria; phylum Actinomycetota; class Acidimicrobiia; order Acidimicrobiales; family Ilumatobacteraceae; genus DASXAI01. The sequence goes on along the minus strand of DASXAI010000795.1, from coordinate 7,596 downwards.
CCGGCGCAGCTTGGCCACGGTCTCCGGCGCGACGTCGATGGCCGTGCGGACCGGGACGTTGTAGAGGACGATCGGCATGTCCGGGAACGTCCGGGCCACGGCGGCGTACCACTCGAACAGACCGTCCTGGGTCGGTCGCGAGTAGTAGGGGGTGATCACCAGGGCGGCATCGGCGCCGGCGGCGACGGCCGCCTCGGTCAGCTCGAGGGTCTCGTCGAGCTTGGCCGACCCGGTGCCGGGCAGGAACGGAACCCGGTCGTCGATCTCCGCCGCGACGACCTGCATGGCGGTGATGCGCTCGGCGACGGTCTGTGCGCTCGGCTCGCCCGTGGAGCCGCCGAGGGAGATGCCATGCGACCCCGAGTCGATCTGCCACCGGACCAGGCACCGGAGGCTGTCGTGGTCGACGGCGCCGTCGGAAGCGAACGGTGTGACCACTGGCGCGATCGAGCCCCGGATCGACGCCGGGTTCGACCGGAACCTCACGACGCGGGCTCCGACGCGTCCTGATCGTCGTCGTCGAGCTCGTTGCCGAGGTGCTGAAGGACGTAGCGCGCCGTCATCATCCGGTGGCGGCGGGCGAAGGCCTCGATCTCGTCACCCGGCTGTCGGGACTCGATGAGCTGAAGCAGTTGCTCGTGCTCGCCCACGCTGCCGATCGCCCGCTCGGGGACGAGGGAGAAGGCCGAGCGGCGCGTCGTGTCCATGAGCGCCCATTCACGCGCCACGAGGCTCAAGAGGTGCCGGTTGGGGCACCGCTCGAACAACGTCTGGTGGAAGAGACGGTTGTTGTGCGTGAAGCGGATCGGGTCGAGCCGTTCGACGCTCTGGCGGAGGTCCTCGTTGACGGCCCGCGCCTTCTTGATGTCGCCGGCGGTGAGGTGCGGGGCCGCGAGCCCGGTGGCCGCGCCCTCGAGGATGGCGAGGGACTCGACCGTCTCGGGGTAGTGGTCGAGATCGATGTTGGCGACGGCGGCGCCGACGTTGCGGGTGAAGGTGACGAAGCCCTCGGCTTCGAGGCGGCGGATGGCCTCCCGGACGGGCACCACACTGACGTTGATCTCGCGGGCGAGGCGCTCGATGACGAGCCGGTCCCCTGGCGCGGTGCTGCCGTCGAGGAGCCGTTGACGGATCAACTCGTAGGCGTGATCGGCCTTCGACTTCGGCGCGCCCGGACCGGCGGCGACGGCTGCGGGCTGGCTCCGGCGAGGTTTCATTCGTCCGGTCCCCTCTCTCCTCCGGCGCTGATCATATACGATGTGGCCGCGCCGCCGCCACGCGTGATGGTGGCGCCCGTAGTGTGCTCGACCCACCGCACCAGCTCGCTCAAGCTCTGACCGGGACCGGCGTATTGGTCAGCGTCGTCGTAGACGCGCTCGCAGAGGGCGGCGTAGGGCAGCGCCACCTCCAGATCCTGCGCCAGGCGCAACGCGATCCGGATGTCCTTCAGCATCAGCTCGAGCTTGAAGGGGTCGTCGAACGAGCGCGTGATGATGCGGTCGGCGATGTGGACGCGGCTGATCCACGACCCGCCCGTCGACTCGTTCAGCACGGCGTTGACGGCGGCCGGATCGAGGCCGGCCCGGGCGCCGAGCACGAGGCCTTCGGCCGTCGCCAGCAGCGTCATGGCCGTGATCGTGTTGTTGATGCACTTCATGACGTGCCCCGACCCGAGCGGCCCGACGTGGTGTACCGAGCGCCCGAGCAGTTCGAGCAGGGGCTGGGCCCGCGCCACGTTGGCCAGGTCGCCGCCCACCATGAAGACGAGGTCGGCCTGCTCGGCGCCCCATCGGGCCCCGGACACGGGCGCGTCGATCATCGCGATCCCGGCCGCGGCCAGCTCGCCCGCCGTCTCCACCGTGAGCCACGGTTGGGCCGAGGACGTGTCGATGAGCAACGACCCCGGCGCCATGGTGGCGACCAGGCCATCGACCCCGAGCGCGGCCCGCTGCACCTGCGTGCCGTCGGGCAGCATCGTGAACACGACATCGGAGACGGCACCCACCGCCGCGCCGCTGGCGGCGACGGCGATGTCCGCATGGTCGGCCTTCACGCGCGCTACCGCCACTGGGTCGACGTCGAACACGGCCAGCGGGTAGCCGGCGCGAGCAAGATGGCCGGCCATCGGCGTCCCCATCACGCCGAGGCCGATGAATCCGATGCGCACGGGGCCAGGGGCCGTCACGTCTTGGGCGCCAACGTGTCAGTGGTGAGCCAGTTGCCGGTTGGTGTCTGACGCAGCGAGAAGGTCGTGGCGAACGGACGCTTCGTCTGCTCGAGTCGCGCCCCCTGGGCGTCGAGCATCACCTCCGTGACAGTGCCGGTGGCGACGAGGCCGGCGTTGGCGCCGCGCTGCAGACCGCCGGGGAACACGACCATGAGGTGCAGCGTGTCGAACGTGTAGTCGGGGACCATGCGGTGCCCGTCGCCGGCCTGTTGGATGGTGTCCTGCATGTCCTGGAGACGCTGGCCGTCGTCGACCGCCGGCAGCAGGCTGCCGTCGCCGATCGCCATGGCCTCGGCTTCGACCTTGAGGTTGCGGCTGAGGGCCATGGCCAGGTCGTGAGCGCCGTCGGGCGTGGCCAGTCTGGCGCTCAGGCCGGAGACGTCACGGTCGATCGTGACGGATGGAATCGACGCCGGGTCCACGTCGGGGCCGCTTTCGGACGCGGCGACGCCCGGTTCGGCGGAGCGCGCATCGTCGGCACCGACGGCGGCGACGGCGATCCCGACACCGAGCACGCCCACCAGCGATACGCCGGCGAGCGTGCGAGTCAGCACCGGAGACCAGTTCGGGCGAGCGGGTACCGGCCGTGTGAAGAAGCGGCGCAGGTTGTCGTCCTCGGACCCCGCGGCGGGAAGCCGGCGCTCGAGCGGGTAGCGCAGCGCGCACATCACGACGAGCCCTGACAGCAGGCCGACCTTGGCCCCGAACTCGGTCGACCACGGCGCCATGAGGAGGGCGCACACCAGTCCCAGACAGGTGCCGAAGACGACGCGGGCGACCCGGCCGGCGGGCACGGTTTTCGGGTCCGTGATCATGAAGAACATGAAGATGAAGATCTCGGGCGACGTCATCACGATCCACCAGAAGTGGCCGTCGCACACGGGGGCGAAGGACCAGCGGGTCGTGATGCAGTGCCCGACGAGAGCCACGACGCCGAGCCCGGCGGCCAGCGACAACCACAACGCCAGGCCGAGGCTCAGAAGGCGGAGGCGGCCACAGATCCAGAAGCCGCCGAAGAAGATGACGGCGTAGGCGGCCACCATCGGCCAGCCCAACGGCGCCCACCAGAAGTCGAGCGGCTCGACCCGCTGGCTCCCGAGCACGAGGAAGCCGGCGACGAGGCCGATGTTGGAGGGATTGAAGATGTGGCTGCCGCGCCAGCGGAGCGTGTACTTCGTCAGGAGCGACCCGGCCCCGACGGCGACGAACAGATACCACCCGTGAAAGGACCAGAAGTCGTTCTCACCCGTGCCGATCACGCGGAACAGCAGGGCGACGCTGGTGGCGGTCTGCAGCGCGCTGGCGGGCCACGCGATGGTGCCGGTGCGCCGGTGGACCCACACGATCTCCATCGCCGCGCACGTCGCCATCGTGAGGGCGATCTGCGGGATCGAGACCCGGAAGCCGAGCCATCCCATCCCGATGAAGAGGATGGCGACGATGACAGTAGAGAGATGTATCCGCGGGTCGTGGATGTTCGGCGGCACCACGCGGATCGTGCGCGAACCGAGGTGGACCTCCCGCGCCCGGGGCGGCACGGACGAAGGCCACACGCCCGGTTCTGACGGCGGCGCCGTCGCCGTCGGTTCCTCGCTTGTGTCGCCGTTCGGGGCGGATTCCGCCCCAACGGGCGCCACTGGCGGCGGGGGGAGCGGGCGAGGGAGGGCGGGTGGGGCGAGCGGCGGGGCCGGGGTGGCGGCCGGTGGGGCGGGCGGCGGAGCCGGCAGCGGGGCGGGCGGCGTGGCGACGTCCAAGGCGCTCGGACCGAGCGCGGGCCCGTCCCCCGGGAGGCCTCGCATGCGGGCGGATTGTATATGATCCGGCCGGGTTGCCAGCGGGGCTGCCGTCGCCGATTCCTTGACCCTCGGTGGTCGATCCTATACGATTCGGGCTGTGGGGGGACGGCCGGGCCGGTCGTCATCTCGGGGCATGTGCTGATCCGACTGCAAACGACCGGGGGGTCGAGTTTGTCCGACGGCGTCGCCAGGTCGGGAGGCGATCGGGTCGACACCACCGCGCGCCGGGGCATGGGAACGGTCATCAACAGCCTGCTCTTCGGCTCGCGTTTCATCACGATCTGGCTGGCGATGGGGCTGCTGCTCATCGTGTGTCGGATCGTGGCGCCCGACACCCTGTCGTCGGCATCGTGGAGCGTCCTGCTGCCGATCGGCAGCGTCATCGCCGTCGTGGCCCTGGGTCAGATGCTCGTGATCATGATGGGCGGCATCGATCTGTCGATGGCCGCCACGATCTCGCTGCTCGCCAACATCCTCGTCGGCGTCTCGAAGGGCCAGAACGACAACCTCGCCTACGCCATCCTCATCGTCTTGATGTGGGCCGTCGTGATCGGTCTCGTCAACGGCATCCTCGTCTCGCTGCTCGAGCTCAACCCGCTCATCGTCACGCTGTCGACCGGGCTGATCCTTCTCGGCATCGCCGACGAGTACCGCGTGGGCACGGCCAACAACTCGACGGTGCCCAAGGCGCTGTCCGATGTCGTCTTCGAGAAGTGGTTCGGCATCAGCAAGGTCTTCTGGGGCGTGCTCGTGCTCATGCTGCTCGTGAGCCTGGTGCTGCGCGCCACGCCGGGAGGCCGTCGGTTCCAGGCGGTCGGTGCCAACCGGCGGGCGGCGTGGATGGCGGGCATCCGCGTCCGGCTGTACGTGATCTTCGCCTACGTCCTGTGCTCGATGGCCGGGGGCATCGCCGGCATCCTGCTCGGCGGCATCGTGGTCAGCCCGGGCGTCGACGTCGGTGCGCCCTACCTGCTCGGACCGGTGGCGGCGGTGGTGCTCGGCGGCGCCGCGCTGTCGGGTGGTCTGGCCAGTCCGGTGTCGACGTGGGTCGCAGCGTTCTTCGTCGAGATCCTCACCCAGATGCTCCGGGTGCTCGGGCTCTCGAACGCGTCGCAGTACGTGGTGTTCGGCCTTGCGATCATCTTCGGGATGCTGATCTCCGGTGATCGGATCGCCGACTTCGTGGGTCGGCTGCTTCTGCGGCCCGGCCTGCGCCGGTTCGTCGCAACTGGAGAAAAGGGGGAGCAGTGATGCAGAACCGATCGAAGGGCGTGAAACGGACGGCCTTCGCCGTGCTCGTCGCAGGGGGACTCGTCGCCGCGGCCTGCGGTGGTGACAACAAGAGCTCCGGGTCGGCCGCCACGACGGCGGCCCAGGGCTCCGTCACCACGGTGGGCCAGACACCGACCACGGCGGCGGCGGGCGGCGCCGCCTCGTCCGGCGCCGCGGCCGGCGACCTGGGTGCCACCCTGAAGGACGGCCAGTACAACGAGAACTACACACCGAGCCAGGACATCATCACGAAGGGCTTGGCGGGAGCCGGGTCTCTGCCCGAAGAGGAGCGGGCCCGCAACATCGTCCTGGCCACGCTCGATCGCGCCGAGAAGCCGGTCGACCAGGATCTCGCCCTCAAGTGCTGGAAGGAGAACGGCTGCAAGACCGGCACCAACGGCAAGCTCAAGGTCGGCCTGGCCGACGGGTTCGGCGGCAACATCGCGCGCCAGATCTTCAAGATGGAGTTCATCCTGCAGGCTTTGACGTACCCGGAGATCGGCGAGATCGGCTACACGGACGCCAACCTCGACACGCAGAAGGCGATCTCGGACGTCCGGAGCTTCGCGGCCCAGGGCTACAACGTGATCCTGTCGTTCCCCGACGGCGGCGAGGCGTTGACGCCCGCCTACAAGGCCGCCACCGACCAGGGTGCCCAGGTCGTGACGTGGTCGTCCGGAAAGGTCGGGACGCCGGGCAAGGACTACCTGACCTACAGCGGCAGCGACATCTGCGCTCTCGCCCACGCGTGGGGCGAGCAGTTCAACAAGTCGCTGCCGAACGGCGGCAACATCGCCATACTCCTGGGCGCGCCGGGCAACCCGATCGATCCCGTGCACGAGAAGTGCCTCCAGGAGAAGCTGAACCCGAACATCAAGATCGTCGCCAAGCAGGGCACGGCGTGGACGCGCCAGGCCTATCTGGAGGCGATGTCGGCGATCCTGGCCCAGCACAGCGACCTCGCCGGCGTGGTCGGCAGCTACGGGGACGCGTTCGTCGGCGCCATGCGCGCCTATGACGCGGCCGGCAAGTCCATGAAGGGCCTTGTCACGATGCACCAGTCGGACGACAACCCGTTCCTGTGCGCCTGGAAGGACGCCGGGGGCATCATGGACTCCTACACCTACGTGGCGCTGCTCTTGGAGGGGCGCGCCGGCATGACGGCAGCGATGATGAAGATCGCCGGCTACGACGTGCCGCCGCAGATCATCTTCGGCGTCCAGCTCAAGAAGGTCACCAACGATTCGTGCCGCACCGACATCCCGCCCGACGGCTCACCGTCGAGCCTGGTCCCGCCCGAGCTCCAGAAGAAGATGTTCCCGGGGTGAGTCACTCCGGGCGCACGTGAGGAGGATGTGTCTGCTCCTTGCGCTGATCGGGACCGGTGCCACGGCGTGCACGTCTGACGGCGCGCCCCGCGCCTCGCCGGCCTCTCCTCTCGAGGCCGGCGGGGGCGGGGCGGGCAGCGTGAACATCACCGTGGCCGCCGTTCGCACCGGTCCCGTGCCCCTCGGCGAGCCCTTCGCGCTCACGGTCGGCTTCCGGAACGAGGGGGCACGCAGCGCCACGGTGCCGTTCGGCGTCGATCTCACCGGTCCCGACGGCCGCACCGTCAGCTTCTTGTCGTCGAAGCAGTTCGTGTCGGCTGGCAAGGAGGCGTCGGCCCCGGTGGCGGTGACCCCGGCCCAGTGGTTCCCCGACCGAGGCCGCTACACCGTGGCCGTCACGGTCGCCGGCAAGCCCTCTGGCGCCACGATCGGCTTCGACGTGGTCGCCCCCACCGCCCCGGTCCCGGTCTTCAAGGACGTCACCGCCGCGGCCGGGCTCACCACTTCGGTGCCCTCCGCCAAATGCGGCCAGTTCGCCAACGGCGCCGCCTGGGCCGACGTGAACGGAGACGGTTCGCTCGACCTCCTGCTCACCCGCCTCGGCGACCCGGTCCAGCTGTTCGTGAACGACGGTGCCGGCCACTTCACGGACCAGGCCGCGGCGCGGGGTCTGGCCGTCACGGATGCCAACGGAGCATCCTTCGCCGACTACGACAACGACGGCCACCCCGATCTCGTCCTCGTGCGGGACGGCTCGGACCTGTTGTTCCGGAACGACGGCACCGGTCACTTCACCGACGTCTCGGCGGCCGCCGGCATCGGCGATCCGGACGACCGGGGCATGAGCGCGTCGTGGGGCGACTACGACGGCGACGGCCACCTCGACCTGTACGTCACGAACTACATGCAGTGCACGGGCGACTGGGGCACCGAGGAGCAGATCATCGCCAACGTCGCCTACTACCCCGACACG
>DASXAI010000794.1:0-2804 GCA_036406775.1 Acidimicrobiales bacterium | reverse complement strand
GAACTGCCCGATCTGGGCCGAGAAGTCGGTGGTGCCGTCGGGGTAGCGGCCGGGATCGACCAACGTGTAGCCGGCGGCGGCGAAGGCGGGCGGGAAGCCCTTGGCGCTGTCGCCCCACGCGTTGCCGTCACCGTCGTTCGGGTACAGCGCGCCGATCTTCTTGTTGGTCTGGACCGTTTCCCACATGCCGAGAAAGACGGCGATGATGTCCTCGAGGCCCCAGAAGAAGTGGTACGTCCACGTGTACGGCTTGGCCGGGTCGGCACTGGGCGAGCGGAAGTACCACGGCTGCCACGGGGCGAGCGACGAGATGCACGGCATCCCGTTGGCTTCGCACTGGTCGGCGACGGGGTTGGTGGTCTCCGGTGTGTTTCCGACCAGCATGAGATTGATGCCGTCATCGAGGATGAGCGATGACGCCACCTCCCCGGCCCGGTTCGGATCGCTCTGGCTGTCCTTGGCGATGATCTCCAGCTTGTAGCTCTTGTCGCCGACGCGGATGCCGTCCTTGGTGGCGTCCTTGATGCCGTTGAAGATGAAGTCGTCGGCCTCGGCGAACGCCGCCAGCGGTCCGGTCTTCGGGCTGACGTAGCCCACCTTGATCGTGCCGTCGCCGCCACCCCCGCCGAGCTTGGCGCCGGCCGCCGCCGCTGACGTCGCCGCGCCGCCCGCCGTTGTGGCCGTCCCTCCGGTCGTGGTGGCGGTCGCTCCGGTCGTCGTGGCCCCGCTGGAGCCCGAGTTGTCGCTGCCGCAAGCGGCGAGGAAGGCCGTGATGGCACCGGCCGCGCCCAAGCCGAGGAAGCGGCGTCGATCGATGGCCCGGCGCAAGCCGGGAAGGTCGTGCATCTCCATTGACTCCCCCCTTGTCGATGTCGTGCTCTGCTATGCGGGCCGGGTCCCCTTCCACGCCCGCTCGAGCATCGAGCGGACGCCGTCGACGGTGACCGGCACCGGGTTCACCGTGGTGTCGGCGACGGTTCGCTCGGCGGCCTCGTCGAGCCCCTCGTAGGGCATGCCGATGGCCTCGAGGCCCGTGGGCGCACCGATGGCGACGGCGAGGTCGTAGAGGGCCCCGGCGGCGTCGCCGTCCGAGACGCCGAGGGCCGATGCCACCCGCCCCATCTCCTCGCGAGCGCCGGGCGTGTTGTAGGCGACGGCGTGGGGCAACATCACGGCGTTCACGTCGCCGTGGACGAGGTCGTAGGTGCCACCGAGGGCGTGGCACACCTTGTGGTGCAGCGCCGTTCCCGTGGCGCCGAGGGCCACGCCGGCCAGCCACGCCCCGTACAGGAGGTCGGTGCGGGCGTCCAGATCCGAGCCATCGGCCACCGCCGCCGCCAGCGACCGGCCGATGGCGCCGATGCCCTCCAACGCCATCAACGACGTCACCGGGTTGGCGCCGGGCCCGTACAACGCCTCCACGCAGTGCGCCAAGGCGTTGAAGCCGCTCGGCCCCGTCACGGCCGCCGGCAGACCGACCGTGAGCGCGGGGTCGTAGACCACGACCTTCGGGACGACGTCGACCGAGCGGCCCGTCTGCTTGTGCTGACCCGTGAGGCCGTAGATCGGCGTCATCTCGCTGCCGGCGTACGTGGTGGGCACGGCGAGGATCGGCCGCCCGCTCGTGAGGGCGATGGCCTTGGCCAGGCCCGTCGACGATCCCCCGCCGACGCACACCAGCCCGTCGGCTCCGGCCTCTGCCGCCGCCGCCCGGGCCCGCTCGGCCAGCTCCACCGGCACGTGCTGGGCCACCTCGTCCCAACGGACCGCGACCGCCGGTCCGAGGGCGGCCACGATGTCGTCACCGATGGCCTTGGCCTGGGCGTCGGCGATGACGAACGTATGTTCGATGCCGAGCCGGGCTACCTCGGCCCGCACGTCACCCACGGCACCGATGCCGAACACCACGCGTCCGGGTAGGGCCTCGTAGGTGAACTTCATGCCGCCACCAGCGCCCGCAACGCCGTCAGCTCGTCGGCGCCGGGCGGCGCCGTCGCGCCCACGCTGTCGGCGACCCGCAGCTCCCACCCCGTCGCGGCCCGAGCGTCGTCGACCGTGACGCCCGGATGCAGCTCCGTGAGCACCAGCTCACACGTGGCCGGGTCGGGGCGGAGGACGCCGAGGTCGGTGATCACGACCGTCGGACCGGCGCCCCGCAAGCCCAACTTCTCCCGGGCCCCGGGCCCGTCGCCGAAGCCGACCGACGTCCGGAAGTCGCACCGCGGCACGAAGATCCGCGGCGTCTGGCGCACGATGACGATCACCTCGCCGGCCGACGCCGCGATCTCGGGGGCGCCGCCCGCGCCCGGCAGGCGCACGGCCGGATGGCCGTAGCTGCCCACGACGGTGGAGTTGATGTTGCCGAACCGGTCGATCTGCGCCGCGCCGAGGAAGCCCACGGAGATGCGGCCGCCCTGGAGCCAGTAGGCGAAGATCTCCGGCACCGAGACGACGGCGTCGGCCGTCTCCGCCAGTTCCCCGTCACCGATCGACAGCGGCAAGCGGGTCGGCTTGGCCCCGATACATCCCGACTCGTAGACCAGCACGCAGTCAGGCGCGTGCAGCCGGCGCGCCAGGTTGGCGGCCGTGGACGGCAGACCGATCCCGACGAAGCAGACAGTGCCGTTGCGCAGCATGCGCGCCGCCGCCACCGTCATCATCTCGTCGGCGGTCCACTCGCCCAGGTTCACGCCAGCCACGGGTACCGCGCCGTGTCCTTTCCGGCGTAGTCAGGGTCGAGGTAGATGAAGCAGCGCTGGATCAGGAAGTCGCGCACCTCGAACACGTCGCACCAGCGGCCGGCG
>DASXAI010000793.1:0-6598 GCA_036406775.1 Acidimicrobiales bacterium | reverse complement strand
CTCGAGCGGGTGGGCCTGCAGCTCGCCGCCGAGGGCGCGGCAGTGGAAAACCACCATGTACATGCCGAAGCGGGTGAACCCGAGGCGCATGCCGTCGATGACCGCCAGCACCCGCACCGGTTCGCACTGGATGCCGGTCTCCTCCGCCACCTCCTTCACCGCCACCTCGGCCGGCGAGTACCCGATGTCGGCCCACCCGGTGGGATAGAGCCACACCCCTGACTCGGCCCGCTTCACCAGCAGGATCTCGCCCCGCTCGTTTCCGACCACGGCGCCGATGGCGACCTTCGGCGTGACGTATCCCGGCACGCCTTCGCCGACCGACTCCATCCACTCCTGGATGAAGTGGTCGGTCTCGCGCCGGATCTCGAGGGCCTCGTCGGCGGCGGCCTTGATGTCGGCCGCCACGTGCAGCACCTCCTCGTACCGCTCCCGCTCGTAGAGGCTCTGGGTGAAGCCGAGGCCGGTGCGGGCGATGCCGGCGAGCGTCTCGCTCCAGCGCACCAGGTCCCGGGCGAAGGTCGCCGGCCCGATCTCGTCCTCGTCGTCGGGGCCGTCCACCCGGGGCAGGCTAACCGGGCCCTCCGCCGTCGCCCCAGACCAGGACGCCGACGCGCCATCATGAGCGGTGTGAGCGAGCTGATCGACGCCGTGCGAGCCGGCGACGTGCGGACGGTGCAGCGGCTCCTCGGCGCCCAGCCGTCGCTCGCCTCGAGCCGCGACGCCGACGGCACCTCTGTCGTGCTGCTCGCCTACACGAACGGCCAGCGCCGCGTCCTCGACGCCCTGCTGGCGGCCGGTCCTGACCTCGACGTGTTCGACGCCGCCGCCCTCGGTCACGTCAACCAGCTCGAGATCCTGCTCGGCCTCGACCCGTCACTGGCCGGCTCGGAAGACACCGCCGGCACGACACCGCTCCACCTGGCCGCGCGCTACGGCCACGCCGCCGCCGCCCGCCGCCTCCTCGACGCCGGCGCTGATCCCTCGGCCCGCTCGGCCACCGGCGAGACGGCCGCTGACCTGGCCCGGGCCGCCGGCCACGCCGAGCTGGCCGGCCTCCTCAGCGAACGCTCTTGAGGGCGGCGCGGGCCGTCACGAGGATCGGGTCCCACACGCCGGAGAACGGCGGGGCGTACGACAGGTCGAGCTGCGCGATCTGCTCCACGGTCATGGCGGCGGTGATGGCGGTGGCGCACGTGTCGATGCGCTTGGCCGCGCCGGCGCCGCCGACGATCTGGGCGCCGAGCAGCCGGCCGGTGCCGCGCTCGACGACGAACCGGGTCGTCATCAGGTCCGAGCCCGGGTAGTAGCGCGCCCGCGTCGTCGACTCGATGGTGGTGACGTCGTACACGAAGCCGGCTCGGACCGCCTCGAGGCTCGTGAGGCCGGTGCGGGCCACCTCGGTGTCGCAGATCTTGGAGATGGCGGTGCCGAGGACGCCGGGAAAGGTGGCATAGCCGCCACCGATGTTGGTGCCGGCCACGCGGGACTGCCGGTTGGCCACCGTGCCGAGCGGCACGTGTACCGGCTCGCCCGACACGAGGTGGCGGCTCTCGCAGCAGTCGCCGGCCGCCCAGACGCCCTCGGCCGAGGTGCGCTGGCGCCGATCGACCCGGATCGAGCGGCGCACACCCAGTTCGATGCCGGCCGCGTCGGCCAGCTCCGAGTTGGGCGTCACCCCGATCCCGAGCACGACGATGTCAGCATCGAAAGCGCCATCGGCGGTGAGGACCTTGCCCGGTTCGAAGCCGGTGACGGCCGTGTCGAGATGCACCTCCACACCGTGGCGGTGCATGGCGGCGGTGATGAGCGCACCCATCTCCGGGTCGAGCGACGCCATCACCTGCGCCGCCTGCTCGACCAGCACGACGTGGGCCTGGCGGTGCAGGAAGGCCTCGGCGATCTCGAGGCCGATGTAGCCGCCGCCGACGACGACGACGTGCCGACAGTCGATGGCCTCGACCTGGGCCACGAGCTCCTCGGCATCGTCGAGCGTCTGCACACCGCGGATGAACGGCTGGTCGATGCCGGGCAGGTCGGGACGGAACGGGCGGCCGCCGGTGCCCAGCAACAGATGGTCGAAGTCGAGGCGATACGTCCGCGCGCCGTCGAGGTCACGGATCTCGACCCGGCGCCGGTCGAGGTCGAGGGCGAGCGCCTCGTGCCGCAGCCGCACGTCGATGTCGTTGGCGCGGTGGGCGGCCGGCGACCGGGCGACGAGCTGGGCCACGTCGTCGACCTCACCCCCGACGAGATACGGAATCCCGCACGCCGAGTAGCTCGTGTGGCGGCCCCGCTCGATGGCGACGACCTCGAGGTCGGGCGTGTACTGGCGGGCGGCGGAGATGGCGGCCATGCCGCCGGGGTCCGCGCCGATCACGACGAGGCGGCTCATGTCGCCACCACCACGGTGACGGCACCGAGGTAGACGCCGTCGGGGCCGGCCGCCACGCGGACGGCAAGCTCGGCGTCGCCCGGGCGGTACGCCTTGGCGACCGTGTCGAGGTGGGCGTCGAAGCCGTACTGATTGGGGAACGACGGCTCGCGAGGCGCCTCTCCGACGGTGATGGCGGACGCGAAGAAGTTGCCGGGGTCACCGGCGGTGACGCCGTTCACGGTGACAGTGTCACCCTTGACGCCGAGATCGCCCTCGTAGGCCACCACGCCGACGCGGACGTCGGTGGCCTGGGCGGCGGCGGGCAGGCCGGGCAGCGAGAGCACGACCTCGGTCTCCCCGCCCACCCGTGTCAACGCACGCGGCGCGGCCGGATCGTCGAAGACAGCGATGGCGCTCGGCGCCAGATCGGCCTGGTGGTAGGCGACGACGAGCGACCAGCCGCCGAAGACGCCCGCGCCCTCACCGGTCTGGACATCGGCGACGGTGTAGGTGCCGTTGGCGTCGGCGAGCCCACGAACCATGGCGGTGACGTCGGCGTGGGCGGCGTAGGCGGCCTGGCCGGCGGTGCGCAGCGACGTCGCCTCGACTGCGACGGCGTGGCCGCCCGGCGTCGTGAACTGCACCGTGCCGAGGTGGGCCGGATCGGGCGCGCCCGACGGGTCGCCGCCCCACTCGAGCACGGCGTAGCGCACGGTGGCGCCGGCCGGCAGACGGAGATCGGCCGACGAGGAGTCGACCGCGCCCGGGCCCACGGAGACCCGGCCGAGGCCTTGTTCGTTGTTGTTGTTCGTGGCACAGGTGGTGCCTGGATCCGGAACGCAGGCGACGACGGTGTTGGCGGCGATGGCGACGGCGCCGCGATCGATGGCGAAGTACTGGAGCCCGGCCGGGCGGACGAGGGGCGTCACGGTGAGGTCGGCCCGCCCCGACACCGCACCGTCGGCGGTGGCGGTGACGGACACGGGGACGGGTGCGCCGGAGGTGATCGCGGCGAGATCGAGCCGCACGTCGACCGCGCTCGTCCCGGCCGGCACCGTGCAGGCGGGTCCGGGCGGACAGTCGGCCCGGTCCCACTCCGCCACCGGAGCGCCCGCCACCGTGACGGTGACCGGGCCGATGGCGGTCGGTGCCAACGCCGCCGTCGCCTCCGCCGGCGCGCTCCCCGAGCCCAGGGACACGTGGACGGCCGCACCCAGGCCGGCATAGGCCGGCCCGACCGCGGTCACACCGACCGTCAAGGGCGGGGGTGGCGGAGGCGGGGCCGGGGCCGTGGTCGTCGTGGTCGGAGGCGGTTCGGTGGTCGTGGTGGTAGCGGGCGGCTCCGTCGTCGTCGTGGCCGGCTCGGTGGTGGTCGTGGTCGGTTGGGTCGTGGTGGTGCGCGGCCGTGTCGTGGCGGTCGTGGCTCGGGGCGCAGCCGTGGTCCGCACCGTCGTCGGCGTCACCCGGGGCGGCGCAGTGGAAGGCGGCACCGTGACGACGGGTGCCGGCGGAGGTGATGTGGCCGGGATGACGATGACCGGGGCGACCGCCGGCGCGGCCGAAGCAGGCGGAGAGACGACGACGGGAGCCGCAGTCGGTGGCACCGAGCTGGACACGGTGACGGGTGGGGCAGTGGACGTCGTGGTGGCCGTGGCTTCGACCTTCTCGCCTCCGCCGCCCGTGAGCGCGGCGACCGCTACTGCGAGCCCGACGACACCGGCGACGACGCCGGCGGCCACCGCCACCTGGGCCTTGGGTCCACGAGGGCGCCAGTGCAGCACCGCCGCCAGTCCGCCTCCGGACGCCAGATGCGACAGGAAGGCGGTTCCAGTGACACCGAGGAGCACGGGCACGAGGACACCGCGCAGGCTGGTGCTGACCTCCTGCAACTCCAGCAGCAGCGCGGTACACCGATCGCAGTGCTTCAGGTGCTCGTCGACCCGCCGTCGATCGCGACTCGAGAGGCCGTCGCGGACATAGGCGCCGAGCTTGGTGACGGTGTCGCGGCAGGCGTCGGGGGGCGGGAGCTGCAAGTGGGCCTGCAGGTACGCCTGGCGCAGGCCTTCGCGGGCGCGGTAGGCGAGGGCGGCGACGGCGTTGGGTGCCAGTCCGAGCATCGGCCCGACCTCGGCCGCCGGTCGGCCTTCGACCTCGGTGTGCCACAGCACCATCTGCCACCGCTCGGGGAGCGACGCGAAGGCGGCCGCCACCATCCGGGCGTCCTCGCTGTCGGGCGGGACGTTGAGCAAGGCGAGGTTGACGTCCTCGGGCACCTCGCCCGGGACGTCGACGCGCCCGTCCTTGCGCCCCTTGTCGTAGAAGGCGTTGCGGACGCATGTCATCAGGTACGGACGGAAGGCGACCTCGGGGCCGCCGCCCCGTCGGAGCGCCGACAGCACCCGGGTGAAGGCCTCCGACGTCAGGTCGTCGACGTCTGCTCGTGACGCCCCCAGGCTGCGGGCGGCGGCGCGTGCGGCGCCCACGTGGCGCGCGTACAGCACGGAGAAGGCGGCATCCGACCCGGTGCGGACGCGGGCGATGAGCTCGGCGTCGGAAAGGGCGTCGAGAGCGCCGGCGCGCGGGGCCACGTCCGTCATGGAAGGACCGCGACCCTACGACCTCCCTGGGTTTCACGCTTGTTGGACGTCGTCTGACGACGTTGAACGAGCGTGAAACGGAGAGGGGGCGGCGTCAACGCCGGCCCTCGGCCCGGCGCCGATCGAGGACGGTCTTGGCCTTCCAGGCGCTCCAGACGATGCCGGGTTCCTGCAGCGCGGGGTCGACGTCCTTCCACGTGGCCGGGACGAGGTCGTAGACGTCGTCGGGGAAGGCCTGCTCCTTGAAGTCGTCGCGGCGCACCGGCGGGACGCCGGCCTCGCGCAGCACCGCCGTCGGGTAGCGCACCGCCGCCCGGAGGATGGCGAGCGGATTCGTGGCCTGGCGGTCGACGTCGAGCGCCAGGAAGGCGCGCAACTCGGCTCCGACTTCGGCTCGGGCTTCGCGACCGGCGTCCTGGGCCGCCGCCTGCACGTCGGGCGGCACCTCGCCGCGGTAGGCGGTGACCAGCCGCACGACGCACCGCTCCACCCACGGTGCGATGGCGCCGTCGAGAGCCGTCGCCAGGTCGCCGGCCGGGTCCACAGGTCCGAGGCTAGAAGCCGCCCGATACCGTCAGACGGGTGGATTCGACACCTCTCGCCGACGGCCTGCGCATGCCGGCCGAATGGGCGCGTCACGACGCCACCGTCATGGCGTGGCCCGCCCGGCGAGTGCTGTGGGGTGACGACTACGCCGACGCGTGCGACGTGCACGCCTCCGTGGCCCGCGCCATCGCCGTCCATGAGCCCGTGACGATGGTGGCGGCGCCGGCCGATGAAGCGGCCGCTCGACGGGCGTGTGGGTCCACCGTCGAGGTCGTGGCCATCCCGATCGACGACTCGTGGGCGCGTGACTCGGGCCCGATCGTCGTCGTCGGTCGGCATGGTGAGCGAGCAGCCGTCGACTTCGTCTTCAACGGCTGGGGCCGGAAGTTCGCGCCCTGGGACGAGGACGACGCCTTGGCCGGGCGCGTCGCCGAGCATCTCGGCCTGCCGGCGTACCGCGCCCCGTTCGTGCTCGAAGGCGGGAGCATCACCGTCGACGGTGAGGGCACCGTCATCACGACCGAGCAGTGCCTGCTGCACCCCAACCGCAACCCGCAACTGACGCGAGCCGAGATCGAGGACGGCCTGCGCGCCTACCTCGGCGTCGAGCGCGTCATCTGGATCCCGTTCGGCTTGGCCGACGACGACGACACCGACGGCCACGTCGACAACGTGGCGTGCTTCGTGGAGCCCGGCGTCGTCATGGTGCAGGGCTGCGACGACGTCAGCGCGACCGACCATGACCGCCTGGTCATCAACCGGCGCTGCCTCGACGGCGCCCGAGATGCGGCGGGCCGGCGCCTGGAGGTCGTGGAAGTACCGGTGCTGCCCCGAGCCACGGTGGGCCGCGGCGATCGACCGGTGCCGTATCTCAACTTCTACGTCGCCAACGGCGCCGTGGTCGTGCCCGTGGCCGGCCATCCCGCCGACGACAAGATGCTGGAGATCATCGGCGACAGCTACCAGGGACGCGACGTCGTCCCCGTGCCCGGCGCGGTCCTGGCCCACGGGGGCGGGGGTGTCCACTGCATCACCCAGCAGGTACCGTCGATCACGAGCCCATGAAGCTGCTGACTGC
>DASXAI010000792.1:0-2693 GCA_036406775.1 Acidimicrobiales bacterium | reverse complement strand
CAGCACGGCCGCCACGACGAGCACGACCAGTTGCAGTCCGGCCAGCAGCACGGCCACCGCCAGGTTGCCGAACACGATGAGGGGTCGGGCGACCGGCGCCGCGAGGAGGTCGCGCAGGCCGCCCCCACGGCGGTCGATGATCACTCCGAGGCCGGCGAACATGCAGCTGATCGGCACCAGCAGTCCGACGGTGGCGATGGCGACGAAGCTCATGTAGTCGAGGCCGGGCTGAAAGCGACCGACGGTGTCGGAGAGGGCGGGCGCGATCACGAGGGCGAACAGCACGGGCGTGAGGAGCGGGATGACGACTTCGCGCGGCGTGCGGGTGCTCAAGGCCAGGCGCCGGCGGGTCAGGGTGGCCCAGGCGTCGAAGTGACGGCCGGGAACGGCGACCGGCTGGATGGCGGCCGGCGGTGCCGTGGCGGTGGTGGTGGCGATGGCCATAGGAGGTCCTCTCGGTCAGGCGGCCGCGTCGAGGCGGTCGCCGGTGAGTTGCAGGTAGACGTCGTCGAGCGTGGGCGGGCGCGTCGTGACGGCGGCGACGGCGAGGCCGAGATCGCTCATCGCCGCCAGCGTGTGGCGGGCCGAGTCGTCGTGGACCGGCACCGTGATCGTCGAACCGACGACGAAGGCATCACTGCCGGCGACGCGGTGGGCGCGGAGCAGGGCCAGGCCCTCGTCGGCGTGGGCGTACAGCCGCACTTCGAGGATCTCGCGCCCGAGACCGGCGAGGAGGCCGGCCGGCGTGTCGAGGGCGACGATGCGCCCGGCGTGCACGATCGCCACCCGATCGCAGAGCTGTTCGGCCTCGTCGAGGTAGTGGGTCGTCAGCAGGATCGTCATCTCGGTCCGGGCCCGCAGCCCCGCGATCAGGTCCAGGAGCTCGTAGCGGATGCGGGGATCGAGACCGACCGTCGGTTCGTCGAGGAAGAGCACGCTCGGTTGCGAGAGGAGGGCGCGCACGATCTCGAGGCGGCGGCGCTCGCCCCCGCTGTAGGTCTCGACGGGCCGGTCGAGCAGGCGGGCGATACCGAAGCCGGTGGCCAGTTCGGTGATCCGGCGACTGGCGACAGCCGAGGGCACGCCCCAGAGCCGGGCGTGGGTTTCGAGGTTGCGCCGGCCGGTGCGGCCGCCGTCGACGACGGCGTCCTGGAAGACGACCGCGCTCAGCTGACGGGCGGCGATCGGATCAGCGGCGACGTCGATACCGGCGAGCCGGGCCCAACCGCTGGTCGGGACGATCGTGGTGGTGAGCATCCCGATGGTGGTCGACTTGCCCGCACCGTTGGGTCCGAGCAACCCGAACACCTCACCGGATGCCACCTCGAAGTCAAGGCCCCGCACGGCTTCGATGCCGCCCGGGTAGACCTTGCGGAGTTGCTGGACCTGAATGGAAGCACGTGATGTCATCGACCACAGAGGACGGATCAGCGTCGCGGGCTGTGACACAGCCGACGCGTGTCACATCCCGGCTGGTTCGCTCGTCCTTCATGCCATGGAGCACGACGTGATCGACGAGGCGTGGCGAGACCATCGCCGGTACCTGCTGGACGTGGCGTTCCGGATGCTCGGCAGCATCACCGACGCCGAGGATGTCGTGCAGGAGGCGTTCACCCGGTTGTGGCGCGTCGACCCCGCCGACATCGACGACGTTCGGGCG
Source organism: Acidimicrobiales bacterium (assembly GCA_036406775.1). Lineage (GTDB taxonomy): Bacteria > Actinomycetota > Acidimicrobiia > Acidimicrobiales > Ilumatobacteraceae > DASXAI01. The sequence continues at coordinate 1,033 of DASXAI010000792.1, read as the reverse complement.
TGGCTGATTGTGGTGGTCACGCGGCTGTGTCTCGACCAGTTGCGGTCAGCTCGGTCGAAGCGGGACGAGTCCGTCGACGTGCTGCCGGTGGAACCACCGCCGGCGCCGGGGCTCGGCGATCCCGCCGATCGCGTCACGCTCGCCGACAGCGTGCAACTGGCACTCCTCGTCGTGCTCGAGCGGCTGTCGCCGGCCGAGCGCGCCGTCTTCGTGCTGCACGACGTTTTCCAGTTCTCTTTCGACGCCGTCGCCACCATCGTCGGGCGGACGCCGGCGGCGTGCCGCCAGCTGGCCAGCCGGGCGCGGCGTCACATCGAGGCCGAGACGGCGCCGGCGCGGTTCGAAGTGCCGCCGGCTGAGCAGCACCGGGTGGCCGAACAGTTCATCGCCGCCTGCGCCGGCGGCGACGTCGACGCGCTGATGGCGCTGCTCGATCCCGACGTCGGTGGCGACGCCGACCTCGGTCCCGGCCTGCCTCGGGTCACCGGGCAGGGCCGTGAAGTCGTCGCCACGCGGCTCATGGTGTTCTTCGGGCCACACACCGGCGCCACGCTCGTCTCGGCGCCCGTGAACGGCGAGCCGGGCATCATCGCGATTCGAGACCGCCGCGTCGTCGCGCTCCTCACGCTGGGCACGCGCGACGGGTTGGTGCACGACATCCACGCCATCGTCGACCGCGCCAAGCTCGACGTCGTCAGCTCCCTCCTCGGCGGCGCCTGAACCTTGTATTCCACAACCAGTCGGAGGATTGGCGCGGAAACGGCGCGATCAGCCGACTGGAACCTAGGGTCCGCCCCCGATGGACCTGGAACTGACGTCCAAGCGGGCGGTGGTCACCGGCGGGAGTCGCGGCATCGGCAAGGCGGTGGCCCGGGTGCTGGCCCAGGAGGGGTGCGACGTGGCCCTCGTCGCCCGCACCCCGGAGCCGTTGCAGGAGGCGGCGGCCGAGTTGGCGGCGGCCACCGGCCGACGGGTCGTACCGATCGCCGCCGACACCGGCTCGACGGAGTCCGTGACCGCCATGGTGACATCC
>DASXAI010000791.1:0-2443 GCA_036406775.1 Acidimicrobiales bacterium | reverse complement strand
GCTCGCCATCCCGATCACGCCACCGCCGAGCACCACGACGTCGACGGCACTCCGGGTGCTGCTCATGACCCTCCCCCCTCCGTTCTGTGGGTCGACTTCCGTCCATGGAGCGGCATCTCACCGACAGAAGTGGCGATCGCGGCGACGAGGGCCTCGGTGGCGCGGCGGGGATCGTCGGCCGCGGCGACGGCGCCGATCACGGCGACGCCGTGAGCGCCCGCTGCCAGCACCTCGGGCACACGCTCGGCGGTGATGCCGGCGATGGCGATCACGGGGACGCCGGCGGCATCGGCCGCGGTGGCGACCGCCCGCAGGCCGTCGAGGCCGATCGGCGCGGGCAGCCCGTCCTTCGACGTCGTTCCGTAGACGGGGCCGACCCCCAGGTACGACGCGCCATCAGCCGCCAACCGTGTCGCCGTCTCCGGGTTGCGGGCCGTGCCGCCGAGGAGCATCTCGGGCGGGGCGATGCGCCGCGCCGCGGCGACCGGCAGGTCGTCGGCCCCGAGGTGCACGCCGCCCGCCCCCGCGGCGAGGGCCAGGTCGACCCGGTCGTTGACGACGCACAGCGCGCCATGGGCGGCGCACAGCTCGGCCACCTCGGCGGCCAGCTCGCCGGCGGCCCGGTCGGTGACGCCCTTGGTGCGCACCTGGATCACGGGCGCGCCGCCTTCCAGCGCGGCCCGGGCCAAGGCGACGCGGTCGACGATCACGTGCAGCCGTCCGATCAGTGCTCGCGCTCCACGTACACCTCGCCCCCCGACGCCACGAACTCGACGGACTTCTCCTTCATGCCGAGCTCGAGGGCCTCCCAGTCGCCCACCCCGTGCTCGGCGGCGTAGGCCCGCACGTCCTGGGTGATCCGCATCGAGCAGAACTTCGGCCCGCACATCGAGCAGAAGTGGGCGGCCTTGGCCGGCTCGGCGGGAAGCGTCTCGTCGTGGAAGGCCCGGGCGGTGTCGGGGTCGAGCGACAGGTTGAACTGGTCGTTCCAGCGGAACTCGAAGCGGGCCTTCGACAGGGCGTCGTCGCGGTCCTGGGCGCCCGGGTGGCCCTTGGCGAGATCGGCGGCGTGGGCCGCGATCTTGTAGGCGATGACGCCGTCCTTCACGTCCTGGCGGTCGGGCAGGCCGAGGTGCTCCTTGGGCGTGACGTAGCAGAGCATCGCCGTGCCGAACCACCCGATCATCGCCGCCCCGATGGCGGAGGTGATGTGGTCGTAGCCCGGGGCGATGTCGGTGGTGAGCGGGCCCAGCGTGTAGAAGGGCGCCTCGTGGCACAGCTCCATCTGGAGCTCCACGTTCTGTTTGATCTTGTGCATCGGCACGTGGCCCGGGCCCTCGATCATCACCTGCACGTCGTGGCGCCAGGCCACGCCGGTGAGCTCGCCGAGGGTGCTCAGCTCCGCCAGCTGCGCGTCGTCGTTGGCGTCGGCGATCGAGCCCGGCCGCAGCCCGTCACCCAGCGAGAAGGACACGTCGTAGGCGGCGAGGATCTCGCACAGCTCTTCGAAGTTCGTGTAGAGGAAGTTCTCCTCGTGGTGCGCGAGGCACCACGCCGCGAGGATCGACCCGCCCCGGCTCACGATGCCGGTCACCCGCTTGGCCGTGAGGGGCACGTAGCGCAGGCGCACGCCGGCGTGAACCGTCATGTAGTCGACGCCCTGCTCGCACTGCTCGATGATCGTGTCGCGGTACACCTCCCACGACAGGTCCTCGGCGCTGCCGTCGACCTTCTCGAGGGCCTGGTAGATGGGCACCGTGCCGATGGGCACGGGCGAGTTGCGGATGAGCCACTCGCGCGTCGTGTGGATGTCGCGCCCGGTCGACAGGTCCATCACCGTGTCGGCCCCCCAGCGGGTGGCCCAGGTCATCTTCTCCACCTCTTCGGCGATCGACGACGTGACCGCCGAGTTGCCGATGTTGGCGTTGACCTTGGTGAGGAACTTGGTGCCGATGATCATCGGCTCGGACTCGGGGTGGTTGACGTTGGCCGGGATGATCGCCCGGCCCCGGGCCACCTCGTCGCGGACGTGCTCGACGGGCAGGCCCTCGCGCAGCGCGATGAACTCCATCTCGGGCGTGACCTCGCCCTTGCGGGCGTAGTGCAGCTGCGTCACGCAGCGCCCCGGGGCCGCCCGCAGCGGACGTCGCATCTCGCCGGCCCAGGCCTCGGCGGCTCGGTTGCCACGACCCGCGGCCCGGCCGTCGTCCCGCGCCTGCGGGGCGCGGCCCTCGTATTCCTCGACGTCGGCCCGCGCCAGGATCCACGGCCGGCGCAGCGGCGGGAGGCCGACGGTCGGATCGGACCCCGGCCCGCTGGTGTCGTCCAGGTGCACGGGCGGTTCGGGCTCGGCCAGCGTCACCTCGGTGACCGGCACCTCGACACCGGCTCGCCCGTTCGAGACGTAGACCTTCCGTCGATTGGCGAGATCGGCCTCGTCGGC
>DASXAI010000790.1:0-4221 GCA_036406775.1 Acidimicrobiales bacterium | reverse complement strand
CTTCCTGAAGGTGTGATCGACCACATCATCGACCGCTTCGGCAGCTTGCAGAAGATCATGCGGGCGACGATCGACGACCTCGACGACGTCGAAGGCGTGGGCGAGGTCCGGGCCCGAGCGATCAAGGACGGCCTCTCGCGCCTGACCGAGACGAGCATCCTCGACCGCTACAGCTGACGACCGCGGCGTCGCTAGCACGGGCCCTCGCCCCAGGCACAACACGAGACCGCGCCGGGCCCACATATCAGGCAACACGACGGTCCCTCGGTTGGCGATGACGTCGGAACAGACCCCGGCGGCGCCGCTCCGGAGCCTGGCTGACGGCCCGGGCCTCGGCCCGCAGCTCCGACTGATGGTCGTAGGCGAACTGGGCGATCTGCTCGGGATGCATGGCGGCCTCCGGTCTCGGTTCCGTTGAGGTCACCGTACGACCGGTTCCGGACAGAATCGGTCCGCAACAACGAAGAAATTACGGCGATGTTGTTTGCCCTGGTCGGGCCTCTAGCCAGAAGTCGAACCGCGGGCCGCCCGTCCGGACCGTCTCCGGTTCGCCTTGCCGTTCGGCTCGGGGCTCGTCGAGGCTCCGAACCGCTGGCGCGCCGCCTCGCCTGACGTGCCGAGCGCCATTCCGACAGCTGACCAGGGGATCTTGTGCCAGCGGGCTGCATCGACGGCGGCCGCGAGACGCCGCTCCGCCTCAGCGACCTCCTCCAAGGCCCCCACGATCGCGCGCAGCGGGGCGGCGTCGCCCCACTCCAGTTCGTTGACATCGAGCGATTCGACCCAGTCGGCGGCTCGAGCCGCCGCCGCCTCAAGCTCCTGTCTCGTACGCGGCATCAGCTCACCTCAGGAACCGAAGCCGGGCGGCCATGGCGTGGATGACGATTGGGCCGTCGTCGGTCATGAGTACTCCGATCTCGAGCAGACGCCCAGAGTCTTCGGGTCCGATGTAGAGGACAAGGGCAGGATCGGCCGTTGGAGCGAATCGAACGGCGTTCCGCAGAGCGTGACGGATGCTGTCATCGGAAACACCATGACGCCGCGCACTGTCGGCAATCTCGATCATAGCAAGGTAACTTGTGAACTGGACACTTCTGCCCTAACGGGCTTGGGCGCGGCTCGGGGCGAGAAGACGGTTGCGCAGCTCGATCACGTGCGGTGAGGGCGATCCGTCGCCCCACGGGTCGGAGATGATGACCCGCTCGTAGCTCTCGAACTCCTGGCGGACCCCGGCGAGGTTGCCGGCCAGGGCATGGGCGTGCATCCGCAGGCCGACGAGCGAGTCGTGGCCGGGGAGCACCTTCATGCCTTGGGCCGTGGCCCAGAAGACGCCGTCGCCGTCGCCGAGGGCCAGGCATCGCTCGGCCATCTCGGTGGCGGCATTGGTGACCAGGAGCGTGAGGTTCGACGGCAGGGCCTCGCCATCCGGCCAGAGCCAGGACGTACCGACATACGGGGCGTCAGAAACGGCCGCCAGACCGGGACGCAGGGTCGCGACGGCGTCGGCATCCCGCTGGCGCCGGGCGTGGGCCAGCCGCGCCGCCAACAGATCGGCATCGGTGACGACGAGCCGATGCAGCGGGAGCTGTTCCCCCAACGTCCGCGCCAGCCACTCCTCGCCTTCCGGTGGCATGGCGATGGCCGTCAAGGCCCGCCGGGCGTCGGACACGATGTTGGCGAACGTGGCGCCGCGCACGTCGGTCTCCCACATCGCCGTGCGGGCTCCGGTGCGAGTGGGGTTGGCGCGGTGCTGCGCGAGCCACGCGACGAGCTCTAACGCCTTCGCTCGCTCGAAGGGCGCGACGTCGCCCTTGCGATTCACCACGGCGACGGGGCCAAGCAGTCGTACCAACAGCGCCCACTCGGGCTCCTCGAACGCCTCGTCGGTCAGCGCGGCCGGTGGCGCGGCGGGCTTGCGAACAGGTGGCACCCGGGCGTCGGCGAGCAGGGCTCCGAGATCGGCCAGTTCCGCGGCCGCCAAGCCCCGAGGCGTGACGGCCAGCCCGGTCGGTTCCAGCTGCCAGGTCCCGTCACCGGTGGCTCGCAACCGGTACCGGGCGCCGGGGAGCTCGGCGTCCGTCACGACGGCCACGCCACCCGACGCCACCAAGCGACGGACATCGGCCAACTGCGCCGGCGACAGATCGGCACCCAACAGGATGGCGATCACGGGCTCCCACGGCTCGTCCGGCGCGTCACGACGCAGGGTGTGCGTCCCGTCGGCGCCCTCGAGCGCGTGTCTGACGCCAACCGACAGCATGCCGGACAAGTCGAGAGCGGCGTCGGGATCGGACACGGCATGAACCCTTTCCTCGTCGGCGAAGCCGTAGCAGTCGACGCCGGAGGTGACGATGTGAACCAGATCGGCGAGCGGAGAGACAGCGAGCGTGGCGACGAACGCCCGCGCCAGCGCCGCCGTCGTCTCCGGGGGGCCCTCGAGGGTGATCACCTCGAGGGCCTCGATGTCGGCGTACAACTCGACCTCTTCAGTGGTCCCAAGCAAGACGACGCCGGGGCAGGGCGCGACGAGGGTCACGGCGTCGGCGGCGAGCTGCTCGATCGTGACCGATGCAGGGAGCAGGATCCGCTCCGGCCAGCCCGTGGGGCGCCACGGCGCCGGAACGGACGGGACAGGACGGTCGAACACCAGTTCGATATCGTCCGTGGCGTGCCGGATCACGAGATGCGGCCGGGACGGGTCACCATCGAGTCGGGCGAGCACGGCGCGCAGGGCGGTGTCGACGCGTGCCATGCCGAGCGGGTCGTCGCCCAGCCGCACGGCGCGCTCGACCGATGCGAGATCCGGATCGACAGGAGCCAGCGCGTCCTGCGGTCCCATCTCGCGCAAACGGCGTCGCCGCCGAGACGCCAGCAGGCCCGCGACGCCGGTGGCGAGGAGGGCGGCGCCGGCGACCCCGGCCGGCGCAACCCAGCCTGGTTGCTCCACCCGAGGTGTCGACAAGGCGAGGCGGTCCGCGGCTGGCACTGGGGCGGAATCGGCGGCCGACGTCGGAGCAACCGGGCTCGCTGACGCGGGCGCAGGGATCGACTCGGGTGCCGTCGATGCCGGCGTGGAGTCTGCCGGCGTACTCGCAGCGGGCGGCTGCGTGGTCGGGACGGGTGCCGTCGATGCGGGCGTGGTCGGTGCCGGAGTGGAGTCTGCGGACGTGATCGCTTCGGGCGGCGGAGTGGTCGAGATCGGCGTCGCCTCGACCGACGGAGTTCGCAGTGACGAGTCGACCGGCACCGGCACCACCAGGTCCCAGCCCGGCCGGATGAGATTCGGGTTGTCGAACATATGTTCGTCGAAGCGGCGACCGCGGTTGGCCTCCCAGAGCTCGGGCCAGCGGTCCGGGTCTCCGTAGACGCGGCCGGCGATACGCGAGAGCGAGTCGCCCGGGACGACGACGACGGTCGACGAGCCGGTGACGGTCGCGTCAGCCGGCAGTACCAGCGTCCACCCGGGAAGGAGGGCGTCGGTGCCCTCGGTGAAGATCCGGCCCGGCCCGACCTCACGCCCGACGTTGGCTCGCCGGATCTCGGCCCACCGCTCGCCTCTCCCCAGCGTGCGCTCGGCGATGCCCCACAGGGTGTCGCGAGGCCGGACCGTCCACGTCGGTGCCGGATCCGGCGCTGGTGCGGCGGCCGGCGCAGGGACGGCGGAGACCAAGGGGACGGCGGCGGGCGCGGCCGCGGCCACGAAGGGACGGCCGGGCAACGAGGCCCCGGAGATGGTCGTGCTGGTGCCGAGGACGACCACGCTGGCGAGGAGCGAGCCGGCGAGATGCCGGAACGGACCCAACGTGCCGACCGGCCGGACGGTGCCCCGCCGGATGAGACCGGCGGTCTCGGCCGCCACGCTGACGGCGAGTTGGAACCACGCGATCCACAGCACGCAGGCCACCATCTTGATGACGGTGGTGTCGGAGACGCCGACGCGAGTGATGGCGTCGCTGACGTCGGCCGCGGAGGGCACGGTCGTCGGCAGCGGCCATCCGACGAGCACGGCCAGACCGACCGGTACACCCACCACGAGCAGCAGGAGGGCGACGAGCGCGGCCACGCCGCGTATGACATCGAGGGGCCGGCGCCGACGGAACCGCATGTCAGCCGCCCGAGAACGGCGACGCCGTACGCGTCGCCGTCACGGTCTTCGGTCCGATGCCGAACCAGTTGAGGATCACGGTGGGCTCATCGAGCGTCACCGTCACGGTGACCTCG
>DASXAI010000789.1:0-3340 GCA_036406775.1 Acidimicrobiales bacterium | reverse complement strand
CTTGTGGCACCGCTTGTACTTCCGGCCGCTGCCGCACCAGCACAGGTCGTTCGACCGCAGAGTCGTCGCCATCGAGGTCACCACTCCAGGCTAGGGCCGATTCGCCGGCCGCGGACCACGGGCCGGGCCCGTGCGCCACCTCCCCTGGACCCGTGCGCCATCGACCGCCCCGACCGCGCCCGGACCCGATTCTCGGCGTGCATCGGCATCTCGGCGTCGATCGGCCTCGTTTTCGACGCGGAGGACGCCGAGAACCTCGGGCGAGCCCGGCGTAGGCCATTCCGACCATTCCGCCGCGATCGCTTGGTCGGCGTCGCGCCGTTCTCGTAGCGTCGCCGGCTCCCGTCCTCGGCGGAGACGGGGGACATGGTGGGTGAAGTTCAATGGCGGCGAGGATCGAACGACCCTCGATGGCGGGCCGGCGCGAGGCCGGCGCCAGACCTCTCGTACGAATCGATGCAGTGAACATGCGGCGGCGGTCACGGATCTCCGAGATCGTGATCGGGGTCGTCGTCGTGCTGGTGTTCGGCCTCGGCGTCGTCCTCTGGCATGCCTCGACGACGCACAGCGAGCTGGCGCTGGTGCTCGCACGTCCCGTTCGCGCCGGTGAGACGCTCGGGGCTGATTCCTTGACGTCGCGCGCCGTGCAGGTGGGATCCTCCGTAGCCCACGTGCCGGCGTCGGAGACCAGCCGGGTCGTCGGCAAGGTGGCCACGGCCGACCTCGCTGCCGGCACGCTCGTGTCAGCGGGGCTGTTTGCGGCCCAGCCGGCCGTGCCGGCCGGTGCCACCGTCGTATCGGCCGCGCTCGTGCCAGGGCAGTTCGCGACGTTCGGTCTCCGGCCGGGACAAGCCGTCGACGCCATCCGCACGGCGGACGACGCCTCGGCGACCGTGCTGGCGCGAGCGACCGTCTTCGAGATCCGCCCGCTCGAGGACACGGCGCACACGTGGATCGTCTCGCTGCTCGTGCCGGAGGCCGACGCCGCGCCAGTGGCTTCCGCGGCCGCCGCCAAGTCGCTGGCCCTGGCGCTCGTGCCGGGAGCGTCGTGAGTCTCGTCACCGTCGGGTCGGTTCGCGGTGGCCCTGGCGCCACGACCGTCGCCGTCGGCCTTGCCGCCGTCTGGGCGCGGCGCGGACGCGCCCCGTTCCTGGTGGAAGCCGATCCGGACGGCGGCGTGCTGGCGGCCCGCTTCGGTCTCGGACACCGGCCCTCGCTCACGGAGCTCGGCGCCCGGGCCCGCACGAGCATCCATCCCGACGACGTGTGGTCGGCGGCCCAGGCCCTGCCCGCGCCCGGCGCCGACCGCCCCGTGCCCGTCGTCGTGGCCCACCCGTCGGCGGACCAGTGCCAGGCGGCGTTGCGTACCGTCGGCTCCCGGCTCGGGACGCTGTTGGACTCGCTTCCCGACCACGACGTGATCGCCGACGTCGGTCGGCTCCGACCCGGCTCACCCGCCCTCGCCCTCGTGGAGGAGTCGAGCCTGTTGCTCGTCGTACTCCGGTCGCGGCTCGAGGAGATCGACGCCGTCGCCCAGCGCATCACCGCGTTGAACGAGCGCGGCCTGGCGCGGCTCGTGCTGATCGGGGATCGCCCGTATCCGGCGGCCGAAGTGTCATCCGTGCTCGGTGTGGGTGTGGCCGGCGTCGTCACCGACGACGAACGAAGTGCAGCGGCGTACCGCGGCGACCGGAACGTCCACGGCATCGGTCGCCTGCCGTTCCTGCGCTCGACCCGTGCGTTGGCCCTCGTGGTCGCGTCCCACCTCGACGGCGCCGGCGCGTCTGCGACCTCGGTGGTCGCGTGAGCGTCGACACCGAGGTCGTCACCGGCGTGACCCGCGCCGTGCAGGAGCGCCTGGCCGAGGCACGAACGGATCGGGACCGGGGCCGCCGTCAGCGCCTCCACGACGCCGACGAGCGCCAGTTCGCTCGCCAGCTCATCGCGGGCGAGCTCGACCGCCTGGCCCGTGAGCGCCTCGCCGCCGGGCTCGATCCGATGGATGGCGACGCCGAGGGCGTGGTCATGGAGGCCGTCCTGGCCAACGCCATGGGCCTCGGCCGGCTGCAGCCGCACCTGGACGATCCGGACGTCCAGGACATCCACGTCCGCGGGGCCGAGTCGACCTGGCTGAAGCGGCGCGACGGCACCCGGCACGAGGCCGACCCCGTCGTCGACACCGATGACGAGCTCGTCGACCTCGTCCGTCTGGTGGCGACCCGCATGGGCCGTAGCGAGCGTCGCTTCGACGCCGCCGCGCCCGAGCTCAACTTCCAGCTGCCCGACGGGTCCCGGCTCTTCGCCGTCATGGACGTGTCGACGCGGCCGAGCCTCGTGATCCGCAAGCACCTGTTCTCGCTGTCGTCGTTGGCAGAGCTGGAAGAGCGAGGAATGATGGACCGCAGCCTCCGGTCGTTCCTCGCCGCGGCGGTGCGGGCCCGGCGCAACCTGATCGTGACTGGCGGGACCGGCACCGGAAAGACGACGCTCCTCCGGGCCTTGATCAACGAGGTGCCGCGACTCGAGCGCATCGTCACCATCGAGGACGCGTACGAGCTCGGCGTCGATCGCTTCGCCGATCTCCACCCGGACCACGACGCGCTGCAGACGCGGCCGGCCAACACCGAGGGCCAGGGTGAGGTGTCGATGCTCGATCTCGCTCGCATGGCGCTGCGCATGGACCCGGATCGCGTGATCATCGGTGAAGTCCGCGGCGGCGAGGCCTTTCCCATGGTGCTCGCCATGAGCCAAGGGAACAACGGCTCGATGTGCACCTTGCACGCCGACTCCTCGAAGTCGGTGTTCCCGAAGCTCGCTGCCTATGTGTCGATGGCGGGCGCCGCCATACCGGTCGAGACGGTGAACTTGCTCGTGGCGACGGCTGTCCACTTCGTCGTGCACATCGACGTGGTCGACGGCGTGCGGCGGGTCGCCAGTGTGCGGGAGGTCGTCGACGCCGACGGCGTGCACATCACGTCCAACGAGATCTACGCGCCGGGCGCGCACGGCGGGGCAGTGGCCGCCTACCCGCTGCGGAGCGCGACGCTCGAACTGCTCGAGGCCCACGGGTACGAACCGTGACCGCCCTCATGGCCTTCGTGCTCGGCGCCGGGGTTGGGCTCGGGGTGTTCCTCACGGCCCTCGGTGTGCTCGGCCGGCCGGTTTTCCAACCATTCGAGCAGCGGCGGCCGCCGATGTCGCCGCGTGTGCTCGGGCTCGTCACCGGCGCGCTGGTGGCGGGACTCGCGGCGTACGCCCTTTCTGGCTGGCTGGCGGGCGCGGTGCTGGTCGTGGCGGGCGTGGTCGTCGCCCCGCGCTTCTGGGCGGGGCGTGCCGACCA